>CAZLZY010000178.1:0-5444 GCA_964564075.1 uncultured Spirochaetales bacterium | reverse complement strand
TTAGCTATCTACTGATTTCGATAAAGAGAAGATATATCGTAACAAAAGATGCTCCATGAAGTAATCACTATCAGAAGCAACCCCCATGATCGTGCTAGAATATGATTATAATACCCTTGATATGCTCGAGAAGCTACGTGTTGGTTTATGTACCCCATTAGCAGGGAAGGGGGGCGTATAGTCTTGACCTGACTGAGTATCTGAATTCTTCTCTCAGGTCAGGCTTCGACGAGGAGCTAATCAAGGAAGGGGTCAGAACTTCCCTGATGAGACCGCTCTTAAGGCATGAACTAGCAACAGAGGTCCGAACTTTTCTCGACGAACAAAGAGATTAATCTCACATAAGGGTCGCATAAGATGATAGTGTATAATAAAGATCAAGTGAGAAGTAGGATATTATGATAAAAATAGAGTTGACTCCAAACTATACAGGGGTGAAGATCAGTGGTTCTCGAGATGACCTCATACAGGTCGTCGATGCGATCTATGCACTTGTCATTGATGAACTGTATGAATCATCTGAGTATCATACAGTAAGCAACAGGATCCTTGGACTCTGCTATGAGATCAGACATGCCTCGATGGGAGATAGAGAAGTTCAGGTAGCAAGTGAAGAGCTCCCTGTATTCTCAGAAGATGGTAACGTGATCCCTATGACCTATAAGATTCTCACCTATGGCTGTTACTGTCTTTTCCCTGAGATGTGTTTTGTCATGATGGCTATCAATAGAGTGATCAATTATCGTATTAATTCCTTAACAACACGTACCTATGATACGGTTCGAGATCCAAAGGTCATCTGGGATGAGCCCATAGCGGTCATGAGGCAGCTTCAGGCAGCCTTCATCACCTGTATGAGGAACGAATTGACCAGGAATACCTTAACACGCTTTAGAAAGTATCTTGTGGAGGGGGAGTATTCTATTACTAGGATGTACCATCACTACCTAGATGATATGAATCTTGAGTTTCTCACGTATACCCCGCAAAAGAGAGAGAAGAGTCTCTCAGTGACTGCAAAGCATCTATCCGAGTTTCTATTTGATGAAGAGTACCTTCTGCTTAAACGAGAGATCGATGAAGCGGCAAAGCATATGAATACAGATCCTGTTAATCTTAAATTTCCAGAGCAAGAATATCCTGAAGAAATAGTATGGTAGGAGAAATGACCTATGAGTGAAAAAGAATATGATACCGTATTACAGTTAAAGATCGCTATGAAAGGGATTCGTCCTCCAATATGGAGAAGGATCCAGATCCCGGTAACCTATACGTTCTGGGATCTCCATATTGCCCTGCAGGATGTTATGGGATGGGAGAACTCCCACCTACATGCCTTCTCAATCATTGATCCCTCATCAAAACGAAATAGAGTCGTTGTTAGGATCGATAGTGGAGATCAGGGGAGGTCTGAAGATGTTCTGAAAGAAGAGGATCTCTTAGTTGGTGATTGGTTGATCCTTGGAAAGAACACCATCATATATACCTATGACTTTGGTGATGATTGGCACCATATGATAAAACTTGAGAAAGTTCTTGATAGGGATGACTCTCAAAACTATCCACTCTGCCTGGCGGGAAAGAGGGCAACCCCTCCTGAGGATTGTGGTGGAGTCTGGGGCTATTACGAGCTTCTTGAGAGATATAATAATGCTTCTTCCGAAGACCCGAATGAAGATGAAGAGCATGAAGGGGATGATGAAGAATTTGGAGATTGGTACGATGAGATACTTGAAGATTTGGATCCTGAGGACTTCTCCCCTGATCTCATATTCTTTAGAGATCCTAAAAAAGTCAGCAAACACAATGAGGGTTTCTTCCCCTGGTGATAGATAATCAGAAATCTTTGACCTAGTAATACCCTTATTATGATTACTGAAGTTAGATTCTAGGTGAATTAAGCTCAAAGGAACTGATCTTGAGATCTGAGGAAGTGATCCCTGTCTCTTACATTTTTTCACATCAGTATGTGATCCTTAGCATAGAGTAACCCAATCTGTGTTTAAGGTATGTACTAAGGGTAATGCTAATGAGATAATGCTCATAAGACGTTGATTTATGGGGGAATCCCCTACTTGCAAGCGTCTTAAAATAATTTTGCTAAAACGGAGGATGCAGTGGGTACCTATCATAGATTAATCTCAATTCATACACATCTCAGTACTTTTTCCTCCACTATTGTCATTCATATTCACGTATATGGAGGAAGATAATGAAGGAAGATTCTTATAAAACTAAAGAGGACAGTGGGAAGTCGATCATTCTACACATACCCCATTCGAGCAAAGAGATCCCAGCGAAATATCGAGATCAGTTCATACTCTCAGATAATGAGCTTGAAAGAGAACAGTTACAGCTTGTCGATCATCATACTGAAGAGCTGTATAGGGATCCCGAGTATGGGATGGTAGTGTTCCCTGTTTCTCGATTGCTATGTGATCCCGAACGATTCGAGGATGATGATAAGGAATCGAAGTCATCCTATGGGATGGGAGTTATCTATGGGAAAACATTGAGTGGGAAACCACTCAGGCGTGAATTATCCTCTCAGGAACGAAGTTCCTTGATCAAGGCTTATTATCGACCTCACCACCTGGAGATCACCCGGCTAGTTGAAGCGTCATTGGTTAAGAAGGATAGAGCTCTTGTAGTCGATTGTCACAGTTTCCCTTCAAGGCCATTTTCCTATGAGACAGATCAATATTCACTACGGCCAGACATCTGTATTGGTACCGATATGTTCCATACTCCCAAGGTTCTAGCCGATCTGGTTGAGGACTACTTCATTCATCTAGGATATTCGGTAGCTAGGAATTCCCCATTCTCAGGAAGTTTTGTTCCAGGGGGTTACTATCAACAGAACAAGAGAGTTGAATCTATCATGATAGAAGTGAACAGGTGCCTGTATATGGATGAGAGGACAGGTGAGAAAGGAGCTATGTTCGAGGAGGTTAAAACCGTTATTCAGGGGCTGCAGAAGATGCTTCAGGAGTACTTTGAGGTATAAGAAGACCAGCAGATCCCTCGATGAACTAAGAGTTTTCAAAAGGGTCGCATAAGATGATAGGGTGGGGAGAATATCCCGTATCTGAAGCTTTAAAAAATTGAGCATGGGATACTACGAGTTACCATACCAAGAACATGGTCCCAGGAAAGTCCAGTTTCACTCGAAGAGATGATGCATAGACCAATATTTAGGCGATGTCCTAGCAGATCTAGGAGGTAAGAGTATTATGAGACTCAATAGATCTAGGAATTGCCAAAGGAGTCTCTTACCAAAAGTAATTGAAGCGTTTCTCACATCAGAAATGGATTGAAAGCGAGTCTTAAGCCTGTTACCATCTTACCTGATGGGTTCTCACCTGCTATATGTTAAGCGACCTAAGTTCGCCCTCTCTGCCGGGCACCCTGAGGTCTTTTCATTTGATCAAGAGGCATTTTACAAGACCTCAAAAAAGAGCAAAGGAAGATTCCTTGATCAATTCAGTTCGTAGTCACTGATTTCAATTAAAAGGTTATGCTGATGGAGTATTTCGGATTCTTCAGTTCCCCAATGGCACTTGAACATCTCAATTTCGCTTTTCAAACGTTCAACTTCTTCTTGAAGGATAGAATTCTTTTCTCTTAACTCCAGAATAACTTCTATACCCTCTTTATTGATTCCGAGAGCCTTATAAAGACTGATAACCTTTTTGAGCCTATCTAGATGGTTGGTTTCGACCCAAATTTCATTATTGAACAAAACGGTAGGGTAAAGGCCGAATGCTGCAAAGTCCTGAACAATTTCTACCTCGATCTGAAAATATTGACAAATTTGTTTAAGGGATATAATCGATTGAATATTCATTTCTTTCCCTCTCTGACTTTCTCATTTCGCATAGCCGCTAGCTCTCTGAAAAGCTTCTGTTCCTGCGATGAAAGTTTTTCTGGTAATTGAAGTACTACCTTTAGATAGAGGTTCCCCTGACTTGTTGCTTTGCCATAAGTAGGAAAGCCTTTGTTTTTCAATTTGAATACAGTCCCATTTTTCGTTTCTGGAGGAATATTAATCTTGAATTTCCCAGATATCGTCTGTATTTCCATTGATGTACCTAAAATTGCTGAGTAGATGCTCACAGGAATATCTTTGTAAAGATCAACTCCATCAAGCATGTATTCCGACGAGTGAGTCTTGTGAAGAAAAGTTATGAAGAGATCGCCTGCTTCGCCACCGTTTATCCCAGATGCACCCTTACCGGCAATTCTTATTGTTTGTCGATCCCATATTCCAGGCTTAAGCGTGAGACGTATTTTTTTATCACCTAGGCTGAGGATCCTACTTCCTCCTGTATAGGCTTCTTCAAGGCTGATAGTAAGTTCTGCACTCAAATCCTGTCCTTTCCGTGCAAACTGGGGTCCTCTATATTGTGCACCTCCCTTCTGTGAACCTTCGAAGTTTCCAAACCCTTGCCCGAAAATATTCTTGAAAAAATCCGAGGTACCGGTACCATTCCCAAAAACATCTTCCCAGTTCTGGTTTGGATTTCCTCCTCTTTTACTGCCGGTTCCTGATGAGGTATACTTTGTCCAGTCGAAATTATCACTATGTTCTGAATTTTGATATTTTTCCCAATCTGAACCAAGAGTGTCATACTTTTTTCTTTTTCCATCATCACTGAGGACATCATACGCTTCACTAATCTCACCAAACCGGGTACTGGCATTTTTATCAGCTGAATTGACATCAGGATGATATTTACGAGCCAATTTACGATACTGTTTTTTCAGTTCCTCTTTCCCGACAGTCTTCTTGACACCAAGAATCTTGTAATAATCCTTATATTCCATAGTAATGGTTCCTTATTTTCCTTAGGTTATCAGCTTGTTAATCGATAACCACGGGTAGACCCGTGTTCCTTATTCACTTCGCTCACTAAAACTACCGTTCTTATATTTCAACACCATTCGGAGTTGACTTGAATCCTGATTTTCTTGAAAGTCTCATTAATTCACGGATAAAGCCCCAGCTTTCTATCTGCGATCGAATACATCTCATGTTCACTATTGGTATTGCCGTATACAAGCACTCTTTGATGTAAAGATGAGGAGGTATTAACATAAGACCCATCGACATATGATATATCTATGTACAAGTAGCTTTGCTATGCAAAGAGGTCTAGTAGATGTGCGCCTCTTAAGTCTTAGGAACAGGTTTGTCTTCTCTGAGAGTTCCACCTTTATTTTTTTTCATACAAGATTGAAAGCATAGCCCTCTCAGGCCAGTGCTGTATTATTCTAATAAAACCATTCAGATCTAGATCTTTACTCAAAGTTCGCATATCAAAAGTTCTAGAAAAGCAGCTTTAAAATCACGCTAGAACTCTCTGATAAACCACTAGTAATCACTTGTAATAAATAGACATAAGCCCGATTGTGTTGTATTTGATTGACAAATAAAACACACA
>CAZLZY010000177.1:0-5453 GCA_964564075.1 uncultured Spirochaetales bacterium | reverse complement strand
GGCATCATAGATAGGTGCACCCTCTTCATCAAGTAAGATCAGCCCATTCCCATACCCTGTTACTGAGATACCTTTTATATCTTCTGGTGCACAACCGCTAGTCTCTAGTACTCCACGTACCGCAGAGGCGTTCGCTTCCCATAATTCATTCAGATCTCTTTCGGTAAAACCTGGTTTTGGGTATTTCATCCCTACGCTGACAGAACAGACTCCAAGTTCCCTACCTTTACTATCGAAAAGTGCCGCTTTCGTGACACTCCCCCCATTATCTAGACCGAGAAAACAATCCATGAGTATTTCTCCTTATAAAAAAATAGTTTCGTACCTTTTGGTACGTTTTTTAGTTGTTGGCAACTCTTTTGTTTGATGAGCATCTCTCATTGATCTCAATGTTGAGAAGGATGATCAAGAACCTGATACCCCTATATAGACGTAAGTTCTTACTTATTTCATCCACTCATTGTGAGTTATTATAATTTCATACGTTTTATTAAGTCTCACAATATTCACATATATTATAACATATGTCAAAGTATTTTTATATAATTAAAGAGTTAAGCGGAAATCCTACATAAACATTACATATGTAAAGTTTTTATTTACTTATATTACAATTGACAAACTTAATGAAGTGGAATATATTACCAACATAGTTTGATAAAAATCAAATACATACAAATAGAAATATAAAAGATAAGGAGCTGAGTATGGGACTTCCAAAAAAAACGCATGAAGAACTTTATAAGAAGATGGTTCAATGCCGGGAATTCGAAGAAAAGGCTGCAAAATTATTCATACAGGGAAAAGTCCATGGGACTGCACACTTCTGTATTGGAGAAGAGGCTACAGGTATTGGTGTAAGCTCTGCATTAGATTTAGAAGATTACATCCTTCAGACACATAGAGGTCACAATCAGGGAATCGGGAAGAACATGGACATCAAACGCATGATGGCTGAGTTCCTTGGGAAAGAGACTGGATACTGTAAAGGTAAAGGTGGATGTATGCACATCGCTGACTTCTCAGTAGGTTCTCTTGGAGCTAATGGTATTGTTGCTGGTGGAATGCCAATAGCTACAGGCGCTGCTTTTTCACAGAAATACAAGAAGAGTGATAACATCACCGTATGTTACTTCGGAGATGGAGCAACAAACGAAGGTGCATTCCACGAATCACTCAACCTTGCAGCTGCTTGGAAACTTCCTGTGCTGTTCGTTTGTACGAACAACCTCTACGCGATGTCAACTTCTGTAAAGAAATCGATGGCTATCGATGATATCTCGATCCGAGCTACCGGTTACGGAATGAAAGGAATCGCTTTAGATGGTAACGATGTAGTGAATATCTACGAAGAGACCAAGAAAGCTAAGAAATATGTTCAGAAGAACGGACCCATGCTCATGGTACTCAATACCTACAGATGGATGGGACACTCAAAGAGTGATGCACAGTTATATAGATCTAAAGAAGAAGTCAATGAATGGAAAAAGAAATGTCCAATCAAACGACATAGAGAATTCCTGATCGAGAGCGGTATGTTCACTGCAGAACAGATCAAAGCAATCGACAAGAGTGCAAAACAAGATATTGAAGATGCGGTAACTTTCGCTGAAAACAGCCCTGAACCAAAGATCGAGAACATCTTTGACGATGTATATGCAGACTAGGAGAAAATAATGAGAACTATTACATATGCACAAGCCATCAATGAAGCGATGAGCGAAGAGATGCGAAAAGATGAGAATATCGTATTCATGGGAGAAGACATCGGAGTATACGGTGGTGCATTCGGTGTATCAAGAGGTATGTTCGAAGAGTTCGGTGATGACCGAGTAAAAGACACCCCTATCTCAGAGTTAGTCATAACAGGTTGTGCTACTGGTGCGGCGATGACAGGACTCAGACCAATCGTTGAGATCATGTTCAGTGACTTTCTCACCTTAGCGATGGAACAGCTTGCGAACCAGGCTGCGAAGAACAGATTCCAGTTCGGGGGCCAGGCGTCGGTACCCATGGTACTCAGAACACCTGGAGGATCTGGAACAGGTGCTGCTGAACAACACAGTCAATCTCTTGAAGCATGGGTCTGCCACGTTCCAGGATTGAAAGTCGTCATCCCGTCTACTCCATATGATGCAAAGGGACTACTCAAGGCCTCAATGCTTGATAACAACCCAGTCGTATTCATCGAACAGAAACTCCTCTACCGAACAAAGGGTGAAGTACCTGAGGTAGAAGATGATTATATCATCCCATTAGGAAAAGCAGATATCAAACGTGAAGGTAAAGATGTGACTATCGTGACCTATGGTAGAATGGTACAGAGAAGCCTCATAGTTGCTGAGAGATTCGCAGCTGAAGGTGTAGATATCGAAGTCATCGATATCAGGACTCTTGTTCCTCTTGATAAGGAATGTCTTATCGAATCAGCTAAGAAGACCGGTAAAGTACTAGTCGTACATGAAGCATGTCAGACCGGTGGTTATGGTGGAGAGATCGCAAGTACTATCGTAGACAGTGATGCATTCTTCTACTTGGATGCTCCAGTGAAGAGACTCGGTGGTTTGGATGTCCCTATCCCTTACAACCCTAACCTCGAAGCACTCGTAGTACCAACAGAAGATAAGATCACAGCAGCAGTCCGAGAACTGCTTTAGGAGAAGATCATGGCAGAAGCTATCATCATGCCGAAAACCGGTATGGCAATGGAAGAAGGCGTTATCATAGAATGGTTGAAGTGCGTTGGAGATAAGATCGAGAAGGGAGATATCCTTGCCGAGATCGAAACTGACAAATCAACCATGGAACTTGAATCAGATGAAGAAGGCATACTCTTGAGCCTAGTATATGAAGCTGGTACCACAGTAGCAGTCACTCTGCCGATCGCATGGATTGGTGAAGAGGGAGAAGAGGTCCCTGTAGCTGAGGCCCCATCATCAGAGACTGTGGCAGAAGTATCTACTCCAGAGACTGAAACAGCGGTAGACGTGGCAACACCTTCTGTGATCAGTAGTGATCTACGATCAACTCCAGCGGCTAAGAGAGTCGCAGCTGAAAAGAACATAGCCCTAGAACATGTTACCCCTACTGGACAGTTCGGTGAGATCAGAGAACGTGACGTTCTCGCAGTCCCTAGTGTGAGTGCTACACCGCTTGCAGCACGTATGGCTGCGGCGCAGGGTGTGGACCTCGGTTCCGTCAACGGAAGTGGGCACCATGGAAAGATCTTCTCATCCGATCTTCCTGAGGCGAAGGCTGCACCTATAGCTGCTGTAGCAGAAGATACCCGAGTCGCTCTGACCAAGATCCAGAAGATCACCGGCAAGAGATTACTTGAGAGTACTCAGCAGATCCCCACAGTGACTTCACATATGAAAGCTGATGTGACTGAACTCCTCAGCTTAAGAAAACAGATCAATGGTTCTATCGAGACGAAGATAACCATCAATGACTTTGTCCTGATGGCCGTGGCAAGAGCATTGAAAGATGTCCCAAGAATGAACTCTACCCTAGACGGTGATGCACTGATCTATAAGGGATCGATCAATCTTGGAATGGCAGTAGCAACACCTAAGGGACTTATCGTCCCAGTCATCCCACAAGCTGATATGATGAGCCTGACAAATCTATCTAAGAAAGCAAAAGCATTAGCTGTTGCTGGAAGAGAGGGAAGACTACAGCCAGATGATCTGTATGGAGCTACCTTTAGTATCTCTAATATCGGGATGTATGGTGTGAGTTCATTCTCACCGATCATCAACCCACCTGAGGCGGGGATCCTTGGAGTCTGTGCTATCGAAGCAACACCGAAATTCATTGACGGTGAACTCGCGGAGAGACAGATCCTGGGACTAAGCCTTACCTATGATCACCGTATTGTTGATGGAGCTGAATCCTCGATATTCCTGAAGACTATCAGAGACTATCTTGAAGCACCACTCACACTTCTCGTTTAGAAAAAGAATAAGGAACCAACCATGGCTGAAGAAAAGAAGATTGCAGATATCGTGGTGATTGGTGGAGGTCCTGCTGGGTATCTAGCAGCCATTCAGGCTGCTAGATGCGGAGCATCTACTACTATCATCGAAAAAGATGTCGTAGGTGGTACATGTCTCAATAGAGGATGTATACCCACTAAATATTACCTAAAAAGCGCAGAGATGCTTCTTGAACTCCAGAAGTTCGCCGATAGAGGTATCACGATCGCTGACCCGAGTACTTCTATCAATATGAAGAAAGCGGTCAAAGGTAAGAACAAGGTCGTAAGGAAACTCACCGGTGGAGTCAAGAGTCTACTCATCAGTAATGGTGTTACGATCATAAATGGGACCGGAAAGATGATCAGCCCTACCCAGGTAGAAATTGATGGGAAAAAGATCATCGAGACAAAAGCTGTCATCCTAGCAGGTGGCTCAAAAGCTATTAAGATCCCAATCCCTGGAGTCGAATCCTCATTGGTTCTCACTAGTGATGAGATCCTTGATCTTGAGACTATACCTAAACGACTTACCGTCATTGGTGGTGGCGTCATCGGTATCGAAATGGGACTTATATTTCACTCATTCGGATCAGAAGTATCTATCGTCGAACTTGATACGAGCATCCTCCCCTTCATGGATAAAGAGGTCTCTTCAACCCTAGCTAAAGAATTAAAAAGTCTGGGAATCTCGATCAATACTGGTGTGAAACTGGAAAAGATCGTTGAACATGATAACATGCTCGATCTCAACCTTTCCAATGGGACTACCCTCCAATCAGATCTAGCACTCCTATCGATCGGTAGAGGTTCAGACCTCTCTTGTATCGGTGTCGAGGATCTTGCTATCGAACGAGGGAAAGTCGTCGTGAATGATTATGGAGAGACTAACCTATCCGGCGTATATGCTATCGGGGATATCAATGGTAAGAAGATGCTTGCTCATGCAGCCTACAAGATGGGTGAGAAAGCAGCAAAGAATGCCTGTGCATATCTGAAGATAACAGATGCAAAGAAAGAGAAGACTGACCTAAGTGCCATACCTTCTGTCGTATACTCCGTACCTGAAGTCGGATCTGTAGGATTGAATGAAGATGAGGCAAGAGCAAGCTACGATGTGACTGTCGGGAAATTCCCGCTAGCAGCGAACGGAAGAGCACTTGCGACAGGGACTCCTGAGGGATTCGTGAAGGTCATCGCTGATACACAGTATGGTAAGATCCTTGGAGTTCACATCGTCGGTCATAATGCTTCTGAGATCATCAACGAAGCAGCTGTACTCATGACAATGGAGATCACGGTTCACGAGGTAGCAGAATCTGTACATGGCCATCCAACGATCGGGGAAGCCTTCATGGAGGCCTCAGCAGATTGCTTGAAGGCCTGCCTGCACCTACCCCCACGTTCCTAATATAAAAGTCCGGTGTTCTTATCACCGGTAGACTCGAACCTGCTGATCATTCGGGGAATAGGAGAA
>CAZLZY010000176.1:0-5496 GCA_964564075.1 uncultured Spirochaetales bacterium | reverse complement strand
CCGGTAGTTCGTGTGATCAGGCCTGAATATTCCTCTATCAGAAAAGAGGTAGTCAGTGGGGGTATCGTCCTGACAGAGAGTACGATCACTGTTCTCCCTCAGGTAGGAGGAAGGCTTGACGAGCTCTTAGTAGAAGAGGGCGATGTAGTCGATTCAGGGACTCTCATTGGCAAGATCGATACCACCTCCTACCAGCTTCAGGTCGATCAGGCAGAGGCTGCCTATATATCAGCCCAGTCGAGTTTCAAGCGGGTCGAGAATCTTTTTAGCTCAGGTGCTGCGACTCAGCAGACTTTTGACCAGACAAAGGCCCAATATGAGGCATACCTCTCACAATATGAGCTTGCTCAGCTGCAGCTCTCCTATACCGATATCAACTCGCCTGTTTCTGGAACCGTTCTGATTCGCCATGCATCTCAAGGCGAACTCGTAGGGTCTCAGGTTCCCATAATCACCATTGCCGATCTCGACAGCCTTCTTGTCAGTATCAACATCCCTGAGACCTACTATGAGCGGTTCCTAGAGAACCATATCTCAATTGTCATGCATCGTCCTGATTTCCCAGAGAAGTTGATGCAGGGGCATATCAAACGTATCGCTCCCTTCATTGATCCTTCGACCAAGACCTTTGAGGTGACCTGCTCCATCGATGATCCTCAGAGGATCAGACCCGGAATGTATCTTGATGTCATCTGTTTGCTTGAAGAGGTATCAGATATCTATGTACTTCCCTATGAGGTCTTTTCCAATGAGGGTGTTCTCTGGTATGTCGACCCCTCAGCCTCTACTGCTCACCAACTCCGGGTCGACCCTCGATTCGAAGGAGAAGAGGGTTTCTCTATCCCTTCCGATATGAAAGACTATCTGTTCATCATCGATGGGCAACATTTTCTCAAAGATGGTCAGAGTGTCCAGATGATAACGGATCAGGAGTAAGAGGTATGAGATTATCATCTTTTGCCATCCACCATTCTGCGATCGTCATCATCATAGGTCTCGCCGTGATCATCTTCGGGATCATAGCCTTGGGTTCATTGAATGAGGAGTTCCTTCCGGATGTCGCGATTCCCTCTATCATGATCATGACCCAATACCCTGGTGTTGATGCTCAGAAGGTAGAAGAGGTATCAGAGACGATCGAGGAGGCTATGGTAACGCTCCAAGGGCTCAAGACTATCTCCTCCCAAAGCAGGAACTCCATCAGTGTGGTCACATTGGAATTCTCTAGTAGAATCGATCCCTTTCTGATCCTTCCGGACGTCCGGGCGAATATCGATCGAGTGAAGGGGTCTCTCCCTTCTGGGATCGAGAGTGACCCTTATGCCTTCGTCGGAGGATCCGGTCTTTTGCCTATCTATTCGTTTGCCATCATCAGTGATAGGAACCCTGACAGTCTGTTTCACTTTGTAGAGGATGAGATCACTCCATCTATAGCAAGAATACCCGGAACTGCCGGAGTCTATGCTTATGGGGGAAGAGAACTAGAGATCAGTATAACCCTCGATACGAAGATCCTGAAACAACTCGGTATCTCGGTACTAGAGGTGTATCAGGTACTCAGTGCTTCAAATATCACGCTACCCTCAGGTACTCCGACCTATAGGGATTCTCAGATCTTCTTTAGTGTTGAGGGAACCTATACAAGATTGGAAGAGCTCGAGGATATGGTGATCGGATTCAAGAATAACTCCTATATCTATCTCAGCGATGTAGCAGAGATCAAGAAACAGTATCCGCCCGAAGAACTGTTCATAGAGGTAGATGGGAGGCGAGCTATTGTAATCGATGTGACCAAACGAAGTGATGGTAACACGATCAAGATCATTGAAGAGATCGAAAAGATCAAAGAACAGTATGCAAGACAATATGAGGGAGTCATCTCCTTTGAAGAGATCCAGAACGATAGTACTCTGATCCAACAGTCTCTCAGTACCACTGTTCGTTCTGGGCTCATCGGGGCCGCAATGGCAGTACTGGTCATACTGATCTTTATCGGTAATCTGAGAGCTACGCTGATCATCGGGGTATCGATCCCTTTGAGTGTCGTCTTCGCATTTATCGGGATGCGATTTGCCGGACAGTCGATCAATATCTTGAGCCTCTCAGGATTGATAGTGGCTCTTGGTATGGTCGTAGATAGTTCGATCGTGATCCTCGAGAATATCTTCCGCTATGAACATGCTGGTTATGATGTGATACCGGCAGCAGAGAGAGGGACCGACGAGGTCGGTGGTGCGGTGTTCGCATCTGGCGCTACTACCATAGCAGTTTTTATACCGCTTCTAGTTCTAACAGGTATCATTGGGATCGTCATGACCGATATCTCACTTACCATCATATTCGCTCTTGCATCATCTTTATTGGTATCGTTGATCGTCGTACCGTTCTTAGCGACACATCTCAAGATTGAGAGTGATGAAGTTGATAGAAAAAAGAAGAAAAGATTTGATTTGATGGAGAGACTTGAGGCCGGTTATAGGATCTTCATCTCTTGGTCCATAAGACATAAGATGTTCATCATCATCATAGCGATCGTGATCCTCTTGGTGAGTTTCCTAGCCATCTCGGTCCTTGGGGTGGTATTCATCCCCTCTGCTGATACGGGTGATTTCTATATCTATCTGAAATTTCCTCAAGGGTATCATATCGAGCAGACCTATGAGAAAGTGAAGAGGGTACAGGAGTTGCTAGATGATTCCATTCCAGAGATCGAACACAGCACCTTCTTCACAGGCTTCTCGAATGAGTTTGCCAGATCCTATTCAACGGCTAACAGAGCCTATGCGAAGATCATCTTAGTTGATTCGGGAGAGAGGGAGAGAGGGATCAAAGAGATCATCGCTGCTCTGCAGAAAGAGATCATAGAAACCATTCCAGATGTTGATGTAGTTGTAGAGAATGGAGGATTCGATAAACTGATGGCTATCGCATCAGGAGGGAGTGGCTTTCAGATAGAGCTGTATGGTAATGATCTAGATAATCTGTTTGTAGCTTCTGAGTATGTACGGGAAGTGCTCGAAGCCGATCCTCAGATCCATAAGGCCACACTGAATATTCAAGAGGATCAGGAATCTCTGATCACCGACCTTGCCCTCGATCACATGGGGCGACTTGGCATCTCTGCTCAAGAGGCCGCCTTCACATCAAGGATCCTGTTCAATGGGATAGATATAGGAACGTTCACGGACTCTCAGGATAGAGACTATCCGATCAGATTGAAATCTGAATTAGCTACAGAACCTATGACTCTCAGTACTCTTGAGCAGATCTCGATCCCCTCGATGCAGGGAGCTCCTATCTCCTTCGAATCCTTCTCTGAAACCCATATTGATACATCAGTATCTACGATCAATCATACCAACAGGATGAAGTCTATCATCATCACCGGTTACAGTATCAGTGATGATACAACTTCAATCCGTGCGAACATGGAGGAGTATCTGGACTCAGGGAGTATCGATCCTTCAATTCAATGGAAGATCTCTGGCACCTCCTCACTCCTGAGTGAATCCTTCTCGACCTTGCTTCTCGTCCTGCTTGTTGCAGTCTTCTTAGTATATATGGTCATGGTCATCCAGTTCGAGCGGTTTGTTCAACCATTGATCATCATGGCTAGTATACCGTTCTGCTTCATCGGAGTGATCCTAGGTTTGTTGCTCTTTGGTTCTGATCTATCTCTTATTGCTTTTCTAGGTATCATCGCTTTAGCTGGTATCGTCGTGAATAATGCCATCGTCTTGATCGATCGTATGAATCATGGGAAAGAGAAGGATCTGAATGAACGGATCATCAATGGTGCTACCACCCGTCTGAGACCTGTTCTTATGACCACTCTCACAACGTTTTTCGGGGTCCTTCCCATGGCGATGAGTAGTGGAGGCGGGTCTGAGATCTATGCTCCGTTAGGCCAAGCGATCGCCGGAGGTCTCATCACCTCAACACTGATCACCTTGATCCTGATCCCGGTTCTCTATGCGATCATCTCAAAAGGGGAAAAAATCGATGAAATACAATAATAGAATCTTAGGTCTCTTGGTCATCATCTTCACAGCTATGATACTTACTGGATGCTCTTCGGTATTCAGTGCCTATATAAGCGGTCAGATCTTTGATTCTGATGAGTATGACCCCTCAAGTGATCAAGGCTCCGTAGAGGGTGCTCATATCTATCTCTATGGGACCGAAGATGCGAGAGATAGCGATTATAATACCTGGTTCTCATCTGGAGCTGAGGACGGTCCTCTCCCTGAACAGCAGGGGGATCCCTCCTATTTTATGATCGAGTATACCGATGGGGATGGGACCTACACCTTCAGCGGATTTACCTGGAAGGCTTTGAATCCAGAGTTCGGTAAGACTGCTGATAGAGAGGAGATCTACCTGCTTGTCTATCATGAGGATTTCGGGGTACAGAAGAATCAGGACCCTGATCATATCTATATTCTCTCAGATACTGATAATACGGTAGCGAACCTGCTTATAGAGAAGAGTGCAAATACCACAAGACTCATGGGAACAGTCTATGATGATGCACAACTCGCTCTAGAGAACGTGACAGTCGCAGTCTATGTGGCAGAAGAGTGGGATTATTTAGAGGGAGTGATCGATGAATCTTCGGTCATATGGCCTGAAGAACCTACGGATTGGGTAGTGACCACAGATGTTGGTGAGTATGATATGACTCTCTCCTATCCTCAAAGACCCTCTCATGAGCAGAATAAGGGGAATACTCTTGCAAGGCTTATATTCTCTCATACACAGTATGTAGCTGAACATCATGCTGATGCTGATATCATTGACAGTGGCTGGGATGCCGATGCTGATGGTGAGGATGATCCCTATTACCAAATAGAGTTAGAGAATGCTACCCCCTTCACTGCAGATGATATCGTTCTGGCAAAAGAGAAGAACGAGACTGAGATCACTATAGAGCTCTCCGATATTAGCACACAGGAGGGAGTCGGTGATGCCGATGTGAGAATCTACCTTGCTCAAGAGTGGAGTTATACCGGAGAGGTCATCGATACAGAAACTATCATCTGGCCTGAGGGCGTCTCTTACAGCGGGACCACTGATGCAACCGGAGAATATACGGTTATCGTGGAGTTCGATCGTCTCCCCTCCGTCTCTGATAACAAGGGGACTGCCCCGATCAGGATCATCATCGAGAAGGACGACACTACCCTTGAAGAGGTTTTTGATGCGGTTGATGCAGCTTGGGGTCCAGTACCCTTTGAGGATGATAATACGCAGTTCTATAGTACGACGATCACCGGAGATCTCGATGTGACCTATGCGTATACCAGTAAGAAGACCCGCTTCGAGGATCAGCAGCTTTACGGCTACCTCTTCACAGATTCCTATCCATCAGCAGCGCCGATCGATAATGATATCATCGACCGTACTGATGAGTATGATGAGGGGCTCAATGGGTATCGTATAGGACTCTATCTGACCAATAACCCACCTGCAGCCGATACCATCGATGATGCCTAT
>CAZLZY010000175.1:0-5516 GCA_964564075.1 uncultured Spirochaetales bacterium | reverse complement strand
CAACAATTACAATTTTGATGCTTAAAAAATACATACTTTTATTATCACACCAGAAGAAACATTCTCTCGTGGAGGATATTTCGCAGGAGCTTCTGTTAGTACATCAAAAGCAGTTATTTGGATTTCATGAATTGAAGATGGAAATGTAATTCCAGTAGATCCCACAACTATAGATTCTTCTTTAGGTAATTTTTGGATTTATGGATTATTTGAACTGTAATTTCTTTACCTATAACAAGGAATATATGCGTAGACCTCGTCTTGGGCTTCCCCCGTTTGCTCCGGCAAACTTACATATATTCTTGGAACCAAAGGTGGAAGTGGAGTTATTATGAATAAATATTTAAATATAAGTAAACGGAAACATCAAATACTCCACCCTACACTTTATCGTTCTAATCAGATAGAATATGGATTCAATTAAGGAGAAATGTATATGAGTGCACAATATTACTACCCTGAAGGGTATAAATCGATCTTAACGTTAAAGGAGACAGAACTTGCTATCGCAATGATCAAGCAGTTCTTTCAGACCTATCTTTCAGCTCAGTTGAAACTCAGAAGAGTGACAGCACCTCTCTTCTTAGAAGCAGGAACCGGTGTCAATGATGACCTCAATGGGATTGAGAAGCCAGTCTCTTTCACACCCAAAGGGATGGAAGGAATCACCGCAGAGATCCCACAGTCCTTAGCAAAATGGAAACGTATGATGCTAGGAGACTATAAGATCCCTATAGGCTATGGTCTCTATACCGATATGAATGCTATTCGTCCAGATGAAGAACCTGATAATCTTCACTCCTACTATGTCGATCAATGGGACTGGGAAAGATCGATCTCTGTAGAACAGAGAAATCTTGAATTCTTGAAAGAGGCCGTTCGAAAGATCTATGCAACACTAGTGGCAACTGAGTTCATGGTATATGAGAACTATCCTGCTATTACCCCTATCCTTCCTGAGAACATCACATTCATACAGACAGAAGATCTCTGTAAGAAATATCCTGATCTTGCTCCGACCGAAAGAGAGTCTATGGCAGCAAAGGAATATGGTGCAGTATTCGTTATCGGAATCGGTCATGACCTATCAGATGGAAACCCCCATGATGGAAGAGCTCCAGACTATGATGATTGGAGTACCGAAACAGAAAGTGGTTACCATGGTCTTAATGGTGATATTCTTCTCTGGAACTCGGTTCTTGAGAGAACCTTCGAACTCTCCTCCATGGGTGTCAGAGTCAGTGTTGATGTCCTAAAGAGACAGCTTAACATCCGAGACTGTGAGAAGAGATCAGAGCTGATGTTTCATAAGAGACTCCTCAATGGAGATTTTCCAGAGGCGATCGGAGGTGGTATCGGACAATCTCGTCTGTGTATGTTCCTCCTCAGAAAAGCTCATATCGGAGAGGTACAGGCAAGTCTATGGCCATTAGAGCTTCGAGAGAAGTGTTTGAAGAACTCTATTGAATTGATGTAATAAAAAATCTATGAAGATAAGCTCCCCGATCAACATCGGGGAGCTTTTTTGGCCTGATCATTTTACTAACCCTCATATTCTTTTTCATGGACTTCACCACCTATCAGATTTATAATTTCTAATAAGACTCATATATAAAGGAGAGGATAGATGAAGATTGTACTCATTGGTGCGGGCAGTGCACAATTCGGTTATGGGATGCTTGAAGATATCTTTCAGAGTGAAAGACTCAAGGGAACACATGTGACTCTCCTCGATATCAACGAAGAGACTGTCATGAAAGTATACTCTCGTTCTAAAGAGTTCATCGAAACTCATGCTCTCCCGTTCACCCTATCAGCAGGTACTGATAGAGCAGAAGCCCTGAAAGATGCTGATTATGTGATCATTTCAATAGAGGTTGGTGATAGATTCGAATTATGGGATCAGGATTGGAAGGTACCACAACAGTATGGGATCAGACAGGTCTATGGAGAGAACGGTGGAGCCGGTGGAGTATTCCATGCACTGAGGATCCTACCGCCGATCTTGGAGATCTGTGATGATATCATGAAGATCTGTCCAGATGCACATGTATTCAACTACTCCAACCCGATGGCAGCTATCGTCACGACAGTAAAGAGAAAATATCCAGATCTCAGATTTATCGGTATGTGTCATGAGATCGCCTCATTGAAGAGATATCTTCCAGCGATCATGGAGACACCACTAGAGAATATTGCATTCCGTGCAGCAGGACTCAACCACTTCAGTGTCATGCTCAGTGTAGCTTATAGAGACTCCCGAAAAGATGCCTACCCATTGGTCATGGAGAAGGCCCCAGCACTCTTCTCATCTGAACCTGGATATAGTGATATCCTAGCCTTTGCAAAGAAGACCGGATTAACGATACAGACTGAGGGAGCGACCGAGAGGTTCATGAGTGAAGTGAGGATGAGTTCCCGTCCTTGGTCTGATAGGACTCTTTTCAAACAGATCATGGAACGGTTCCACCTATTACCGATAACATCAGACAGCCATATCGGAGAATACCTCCAATGGGGTTATGATGGGGCAGATCATCAAGGTATATTAGACTTCTATACTTTCTACCGGTACTCTTTATCAATGGATTACCCAGAACTGAAGCTGAAGACAACGGGAGCTCATGAGAGGACAGTACCCATCATCGAAGCGATGCTCGATGATTCAGGTATGGAAGAGGCTGCAGTGAATATCCTCAATGATGGTTTGATACCAGACCTTCCAAGAAGAGTCGCAGTCGAAGTTCCTGGAATCGTGACTAAGAGCGGGATCAAAGGGATAGCTTTCCCTGATTACCCGAAAGGCTTCGGGGCTCTCCTGCGTAACTATACAGGAACATATGACCTACTTGCCGATGCGATCCTAGAACAAAGTAGAGATCTTGTCATTCAGGCACTACTCGTCAATCCGGTGATCAACAACATCACCAAGATCCCAGAGCTAGTCGACGTCATGCTTGATTATCAGAGTGATTGGCTCAGTTACCTGAAATAGGGAGATAAGAGAAGTACCTGGGTTAGGGAATAAATGAAACTATTTTTCTCGGTTAGGAGTATTTAATGGATCATATTCAGCAAGGTATCACCGTGATACACGGTTCACAAGAACTTCAGAAGATGACGATCGAATTGTTAGAGACAGTTGAACTCGCAAAGAGGATCCCAAAGGGTTCACGAATCTGCCTGAAGCCTAATCTTGTCGTCTCCCGGCCAGCTGATGAGGGGGCAACGACTCACCCTGATATCGTCGAAGGGACCATCCTGTATCTGCAGGATCATGGGTTTACCGCTATCACCATAGCAGAGGGGTCGTGGGTCGGTGAAACAACGAAAAAAGCCTTCAATCAATGCGGGTATACAGCTCTATCAAAAAAACATCAGGTCCCATTAATAGATACTCAGAAGATCGGATATGATACGATCTATGCAGATGCTTATGCACTCAACATCTGTGACTGTATGCGTGATTTCGATGTTCTGATCAATATGCCGGTACTCAAAGGTCATTGTCAAACCTGGTACACAGGAGCACTTAAGAACCTAAAAGGGTGCATACCTGATACCGAGAAGCGACGATTTCACTCTGAAGGGCTCCATGAACCGATTGCTAGATTGAACACGGTCATCAAACAGGATTTTATCATCATGGATGGGATCTGTGGTGATCCAACATTCGAAGAGGGAGGATCACCTTCTGATATGCATCGTATCTTATTCTGTAGTGATCCGGTCCTCATCGACAGCTATGCAGTCTCGCTGCTAGGCATGAAACCAGGCGAGGTTCCCTATATCACAAGAGCTGCAGAGCTTGGGGTAGGAAAACTCTATGACCGGGCTGATGAACTAAGAGAGATCAATGAACCCGAATCAAAAGAAAGCAGTTTCACCCAGAATCCTATCTTAAAAGAACTTGCTTCTCAGATAGATCAAAGAGATGCCTGCTCCTCCTGCTATGCGAACCTGATAGAGGCGCTCAGACAGACGAAAAGTAAGAGCCAGTTCGTAATCGGTAGAGCCTTCAGAGACGCTAACATCTGTGGGAATACTGAAGATAGGATAGGTGTGGGGAATTGTACCTTTCATTGTAGGACCAATATAAAAGGGTGCCCCCCCTCTGTAGAGGATATTATCAACGCGTTAACGTAATGAAGGGTGCTGAACCTGTGGTAATCACCTCAGATATAGCACCCTCTTATGGTAAGCTTTTATAAATAGTTATGAAGTACAGGTCTCCCTGATATAGGTGATACTGATGGAGTTATGCTCCTCAGTGATCTTCCAGCTACCATCTACTTTATTGATGAACATCATACTTAAACCTAGACATCCATCGCCAAGCTCTTTGTTTGTAGCAGGACCGTATTTTGTATGATTCTTATTTGTCCCTCGATAACGCATCCTTCTCCAGACTTTAAAACCCTCTTTTGCACTACCTGAAACGATTACCTGTTCCAACTCTACTTCCATATCGGGAAACATGGCAAGAAGTTCAAGAATATCGATGACGAGATTCTCTACTCCTGTGATGTTGACTCGATTCTCTTTTCTATAGAGTATGTTCTCATCATAATAATCATAGATAAGACCAATCATCTTATAGTCATAGACAAGCTTGGTATAATCCTTGATAAAGGATCTTACCTCTTCTACCGTATTGAGAGAGTTAGATTCGACGCTCTTTCTTAACTTCTTTATATCATCAGCATATGTATTACAGATCATCTTATTTCTCCTCCTCTACAACAAGCTCATCACTTACCGTTGCTTGTTCTTCTATGAGAACATCTTGTGTCATGATCTCTTCTAGAGCATCACCACTTCTCACTAGCCACTCTTCAACGATCTTCCATCTTCCATCTACCTTCTGCACCAAGCATTCGCACAAGCCAATGCAAAGGTCATTATCAGGTGACATAGTCTTTCCCGTAGGGGCTCCATAAGAGCTGTAGCCGTTGTTCTCGCCATCGTAATAGAGAGACTGACCGAACTTATACCCATCTTCGGGATTTCCTTCCGCGAAGATATCAAGGAACCTGAACTTCAGGTTCGGGAAGGAAGCCATAAAGCTCAAGGTAGCAGCAACGACCCCTTCATACCCTACTACCGTTACCCCACCTTCACGGTGGATCACGATATCATCGGTATAGAAATCATAAATGGCCCCAATGAGTTTCTTGTCCCATATAAGATTTGTATATTCTCTGAAAAGTCTCGCGACCTCTTCAGGGGTCTCAAATTTACAGTTATCTACATAGTCATCAAATCTTCTTCGCTCTTCAAGTATCTGTTGAATATCCATTAAATCCTCCCGCATGAAATCTTTCCAATTATCATGCATTATCTTATTGAAGCCCATTATAACACAGTTTCCCAAATACAGAAGACTACGCAGTCAGTTTTGTTTATTATTTTGCCTTTCCCATCCTTCCTCATATCTTTGAATCAGAACTCCTTATTTCAGGTTAATCAGAGGTAAGGAGTTTTTTATGTTTGATACCATCACCTATGAAGGACAT
>CAZLZY010000174.1:0-5554 GCA_964564075.1 uncultured Spirochaetales bacterium | reverse complement strand
GCTGAAATTCGTATCCCGTTCAACCCTACTTGTGGTGAAGACCTGAGTAGTTACCAATAATCAAATTAATCCTATGTACAATTAAACCAAACGGGGAACCGTGACACATCCATCAGGCATGAACACGAAAGAAGATCCTTCACCCTTCAATCTGATAGCTTCATCGATCGCTTCCTGAACTGTCTTGAACTGTCTGATGAATATATCACTCCACTTCTTATCATCAAGATCACTAATCACCCAGATATCGGCCCAGTTACTGACCTCTGCCATCTTCCCGGCTTTATGATATCCAAGTTTGTACTCTCCCTTGATTCTCTCTAGTACCTCAGCAGGGGTATCAGATGAGGAGAGCAGATTATAGAAGGACTCTTCCCCTACACCATCGCGACAGGAGGATACGAGGATCATGATTCCTCCAACATTAAGAGCAAGCTTTGCATTATCGATCGCTTTTTGGGACTGATACAGGTCGATGTCCATCGGTGGTTTTGCAACAGTGAGTACTATATCTGCTTTTTTATCTAGTTCTACAGAGAACACCTCATTAGCCTTATCGATTGCAGCATAGAAGGAATCGGTGATATCACCTGCAGTCGCAGCATATACTTTATGATACTTATTCATAACAGTCATGATTGCATAGATGGGAATATCTTTGATGATATTCAGTACGTCGATCATATCTTCATGAACAGGATTCCCTTCTAACGCAAGAGCTTTTGCTCTTGGATCAAGTGCCATCTTATGGTTCATCTCGATAGAACGGTAGGAAGCGACTCCAGGCATGATAGCCTTACGCCCACCGGTATAACCTGCAAAGTAATGTGGTTCAACAGAGCCAATAGCGATGATCCTATCTGCTTCAACTACAGCCTTGTTCACAGAAAGTTCTGTTCCATTACTACTTACTCCAAGATATACCATATCTGCATCTTTTCTTGCATCATGAGAGACTACAGTATCCTTCAAGGCGTCATAGGTAGGTCCAAGGATCCTCTTGAGCTCTTCATCGGTAGCACCTCTATGGACCCCTGTCGCAACCATCACAGTAATATCCTTATCATCAAGAAGAGGAAGTAAAGACTCCAGAACAGCTCCAGTAGGGGTAGGTCTCGTTCCATCGTTGACGATAACAAGGACCTTCTGACCATCAAGGAGAAAATCCTCTAGAGAACCTGCACCTACAGGGTTATTCATAGCATCTGCTAGAACGACTTGCTCATCATAATCTGGTACATCTTTTGGTTCGATATGTGTAGCATCATCTGGAATATCGATCTCCACAACTCCAGATCCGTATGGTATCTTCTGTTTCATGACAGTCATCTCCTCTCTTAATATGCAACATTCTTTATGTTTGAATGCATATGATTGATCTTTTTCCACGGTAAGTCAATTAATATTTCTTATTACATAGATTCTTTACAGACTATAGGCTTTGAATCTTTAGTTTTTATTGAGTAATGAATAGGTCTAGTTTGTGTTTTTAGGGAATCTAGTTAGTCAGAGAATCTCTTACTACTACGTGGCCATTGATATTGATTCGCATGTATATATCATCTTTGTGCTGTAGTCGTTCATTCACTCTACGAAGAGAGATCTCTACAAGTTTCTCATAGTTAAAATCAATGCTCGATAAGGTCGGGTGAGTCATCTCACAGACTGAAGTATTCCTACTTCCAATTACCATGATATCTTCAGGAATCCTGAGCCCGGCTCTCTGTATCTCATTGATCGCAGCAACTCCCATATTGTCATTGGCACAAATAATAACATCACTTCTATTACCAGCTTTCAGCCAATCGGTAACAGCTTCTTGATACTTTTCCATTGTCCATGAGTCAACATCTATCCTATCTATTATGATATCACCACTATTCTTATATTGGGCTACTGCTTCATTGACCCCTTGCCATCGTTTTGATGTGGCATCAAAAGGTTTGGTGTTTTCCATATAGGTCAACTTCCTACAATCTTTATCTAGCAGGCATTTTGTTGCAAGATAAAAAGTTCTAGCATAATTGATACCAACTACATCAACTTCATCATCCATTGCTGCAGGTAACAATGCCACAACCGGAATATTACAAGATTGAGCTAAACGGACCAGTTTAGGATTAATAAGGTTGACAATGATGAGCCCATCGATCTTTTTGAGCATCTCTAGATACTGTGCTCTACTCTGAAGATCATTATAACTGACATACCGTGATACGGGATGCCAACCGAACTCATCTGCTTGATCATGTACCGCTGTGAGGATATTTCCGAATAATGTATGGAGCTGGTCTTTTGGTGTAGTTCCATCACCATTATCTATTACGACTCCGATCAGGCCATGTGATATGACTTCACTTTGTGTGTTATCAACAACAAAAGCGCCCTTGCTGGGTATGATCTCTACAAGTCCTTTCTCTTGAAGGATAGTGATTGCACCTTTCCCGGTCTCATGACTAACATCAAACATTCTTCCGATCTCTCTCATCGAGGGAAGTCTATTACCGACTTGAAGTTCATCATTAAATATCTGTTCTTCGAGTTTTTCAGCGATCTGTTGTTGTAATGTCAGTTTAGATTTTTTCTCAAGACCGTTCATGCACAACCCCTTACGTTAGTTTACCTGTATTATATGTATTGTATCCAGTAAGTCATTTGATGCCTACTCATGATATAAAACGTCAGGGACTTTATAGTCCCTGACAGATTGTTTATAACAGGTATCGATTACCCCTTAACGGCTCCAAAAGCCAAACCCTTTACTAAATATTTCTGGAAGAAGATGATCACGATAATGATCGGGATCGTGATAGATACAGACGCTGCTGCTGCAATAGCTCTGTAGGCTGCATCCTCACCACTTGTATAGGAAGCGATCGCAACTGGTAATGTCCAGTTGGTTTGAGTCAAGATCTTAGGCATCAGGAATTCATTATAAGCTAACAACAAGGTGAATAAACTCGTGGTTATAATTCCTGGCCATGCGATCGGAATGATCACTTTGAAGAAAGACTGAAGTCTTCCAGCTCCATCGATCATAGCAGCCTCTTCAATCTCTTTTGGAATATCCATAAAGAAAGATCTCAACATCCAGATCGTGAACGGCTGGTTTATTGCTACCATCGTGATGATAAGCAATATCCTTGTATCATACAGATGAGTGTACTGTCCGATATAATAGTAAGGAAGCACAAATGCCATTCGAGGCAATGCCCTAAACCCTAGAGCTGCTATCAGGATAATAACACCCCAGATCTTATTATAACGGGCAAGTGCATACCCTCCGACACATCCAATAGAGATAGAAATGACCAAGGTACCAACTGTTACGATTACACTATTTATGAAATAACCATAGAATTTAGACATATCTGCAAACTTTGGTAATAAGAAGAATATGAGAAGTATCCCTGCTACAGCTATCATGTTAGTCTTGGGTTTTGACATCCATTCAAACTTATTTGATAACAATGCAAAGGCCACGATCGCTACCATGATAAATAGAATACCAATAGCATAGGGCACGAACTCCGAACCCTTCATATATAACCACAGATCAGCATAATTATCTAAGTTCGCCTTGAATCCCCAAAGTTTCGGAGTAGGATTATTTGCTTCGACTGGATATTTGAGTGAAGTTAACAAACTCCATACAAATGGCATAAGACTATATACTACTAATAGAATAAGTGCTAAGAAAACCAACGCACGGCCTATAGGGTTTTTAATTTTTTCCATTATCTACTCTCCATTTGCTGTTTATAGGTCATCCGCAAGAATGGTATCAATACCACGAAGATACCTAGAACAGTTAGAATTGACATGGCATTTGCCTTCCCAAGACGGCCAAACATCGTGGCAACACGATAGTTATAATACATCAAGGTATCTGCATTAAATAATGGATTCTGCTTTGTCATGACAAGAACCTGGTCTAAGACTCTGTAAGAATCCATAACCCCCATCAAAGTGATAAAAAGGAATAGAGATCTCAAGTGAGGTAATATTATATACCTCAGTTTTTGTATTGCGGTAGCACCATCAACTGTTGCCGCTTCCATAAGCTGCTTTGGTAATGTCTGCAGACCAGCAAAGAGTGTGATCATTGCAAATGGAGTCGCTTGCCATATTCCTTGAGAGATGATTAAGAATCTAACAGATGTAGTAGATAAAACAAAATCATAATCAAAGATGGCTCGTAAGAGGTACCAATACAGACCACTTCGGTCAAACATCGTACGAAACATCAAAGCACCAACAACAGGTGTAATAATATGAGGGACCAAAGCTGCAGCTATAAAAAACCCTCTAAAATGACGTACCTGATCAAGTAACATGGCTATTCCAAACCCTAGCAATAACTCTGCTGGAACAACCGTTATGATATAGATAATTGTAAATCTGAAAGAGCCCCAGAAAGCAGGATCCGTCATCATAGCGACATAATTGCTTAAGCCAACAAATTGTGGTTCCTCTAAATTTGAATAGGTTACAAAGTTTAATCCTAAAAACATGGCAGTAATCAGTGGGATGACCATGAGTACTACCATAATAATAACAGAAGGACTAACAAATGTAAAAAATGTTTTATCATTCATATAATTTTACCTTTTTGTGTATAAAAAGAGCCTGATTCAAATTAACCAGAATCAGGCTCTCTAATTTACATGATGCGAAGGACCCTATATTTTATAGGTAACCTTGAGCCTTAGCTTCTTCTGTGTATAAAGCTGCTGCTTCATCTAGTACTTCTTTTACCGTCATATCACCACTTGCAACCTTTGAAAGTAGGTTATCAATTGCAGCTGTAGCAAGTCTAACAGCTGGGTTAGCACCGTAGTTTCCAGCACCATTAGCTACTGTAGCCTGAGCTGCAGCGAGGTATCTTCCACCAGCTCCAGCTTCTGCAACAGCACTACGAGTAACCATTCCCTCTTCAGCTGCTCCCATCTGGCTTTCTAAGTCTGCAGCTTCCATTATTACCTGGAAGATCAGTTCGGGATCTACATCAATATTTGCAGGGATACAGTAGAAATCTGCTGCTGCAGGTCCTGCATGAGGTCCACCCGCTACTACTCTTGGAGCTGGAGCGAATCCAATCTTATCAACATACATTGATTTTGAAGGATCATCCATGTTTGCAGCTCTAGATGTCCATGTCGTGCATGATGCAAGTGTTCCAGTCTCCATACCGATCTCTGAATCATCAATACTCCAAGTAAGGCCTTTCTCGCCCATGGTAGCTTTATATACTTCTAACATCTTATCAACAGCTTTAACACCAATTTCGTTGTTAAAAGCAGGTGTGTTATCATCATTCAACCATTTTCCACCATATCCCATGAGGAAGTTATGGAACTCGATTCTCCAAGCCCATCCTGCATGTAAGTTGATAGTGAAAGGAAGGTCAATACTTTCTTCAGCTTGTAAGACTTTTGCTGTTGCAATAACATCATCATATGTATCTGGTACTTCAAGTCCATATTTTTCAAATAACTCAATATTATAGAAATAGTTCATTGAGTTTGATATTATTGGAATACCATAAGTTTTT
>CAZLZY010000173.1:0-5579 GCA_964564075.1 uncultured Spirochaetales bacterium | reverse complement strand
AAAACAGTCTAGGAGCCTCTGGTTATACAACTCTCTTCAGCCTGAATAAGAACGAACTTAATCCTACCAATGTGGTCATGTCCTTAAGATCTAATGTTTCTCATATATTCCCACAGTTCTTCAGCTATGAAAATGGCTTTGGCTGGGAAGATCAGCCATATGCTACACAGTCTGAGAAGATGTATATTGATGGCATGAATATCGTACGAGGTATTGATGATCCTATCTATAATCTTGAGTTCCTTTGGGACACAACAATGGATATCACTATTCCTATTGTCAAGAACGTACTGTCTGGTGAGATATACACGAGTGCGACAGCATATAAGTCAAATGTAGAAGATTCTTTGGATCTCAGTTTACAGGACTTCTACTTTAGTATGGGTGCTGGTGTCAAATTAGCTATATCAGGTTTTCCTCTGGGCATCTATCTGACAAAGGTGTTATCATTTGATGATTCTTTGGATCCAGTCTGGCAGCCTGGTGATATATTCACCAATGAGAGTAACCCAGAATCTGGATTGAATCTGGTACTAGCTATCACCTACAGTCTTTATTAGATAATAGGAGTGATTATTTGACTAGTAATGAGACTCCCATGATGAAACAGTACCGGTCAATAAAACAGGATCAGCAGGATGCGATCCTGTTTTTCCGACTTGGTGACTTCTATGAGATGTTCTTTGATGATGCATTAGAGGCATCTCAATTATTGAATCTTGTACTGACTGCAAGACATGGGAACCCGATGTGCGGCATACCGTATCATGCGGCTAAGATCTATATAAAGAGACTCATTGATGCTGGAAAGAAGGTAGCTATCTGTGAACAGACAGAATTACCGACGAAAGGCAAAGGAATCGTGAATCGAGAGGTTGTTCAGATAATAACCCCCGGTACAAGGATTGATGAGGATTTTCTTGATGATGCTAAGGCTAACTTCATATGTTCTATTGCTGTGTCTGATGAGAATGTGACTTGTGCTTTTGCTGATATCTCCACTGGGGATTTCAGGATGCTAAAGACACAGGTTGATCGATCTTTTGATTATTTGAAGAGTATCATCAAGAAGATTCAACCTTCAGAATTTTTGGTTCAGGAATCGTATTATTTTGAAAATCAGATCTTCAGAAATCTCATTGACCAATCAGGAGTCCTCGTTAATAAATATCCAGATTGGCTCTTTTCTGTTTCAGATGCGTATAAGAAATTTATCTCACATTTTAATTCTGTCTCTCTAAAACAATTTGGGATAAGATCTGATGATCCACGGCTAGCTCCTTCTGGGGTACTCTTTGATTATTACAAACAGAATGCAAGAGGTTCATTGGCTCAGATCAAGAAGCTCATGAGTATTGATGATGCCGCTTTTGTCATGATCGATGAATCAGCACAGCGAAACCTTGAATTGTTGAAGAACCTTCAAGATGGGACTGAGAAGTTCACACTCTTTCAAGTTATGAAACAGACAAAGACTGCTATAGGGTCAAGGCGATTAAGAGACTGGATCGTGAATCCTCTCAGTTCTATTGATGAGATCCTTGAAAGACAACATCTTGTCACTCACTTCTATTCTGATCAGGTATTGATGAATGATACGAGAGAGAGATTCACTCATGTACTTGATCTCCAGCGTTTATCTACTAGGATTCTCATGGGTAAGTCGATACCGAGAGATCTATTAGCCGTATCGCAGACTATCAAGGCCTTTTTCGACCTCTTAGAGATGCATAAGGAACTTGATGAGATGTTCTTCTCTGACGTAGATGATGCATTGATACAAGAGATTCGCAAGATCATTGTGAACATCGATCAAGCTATCTATACAGAGATCAAAGGTTCTTTCGAAGAGGGGAAGGTTATCAAGAATGGATATAATGAAGAACTTGATCGACTCAGATCGATAAAGAATGATAGTAAGGCTGTCCTTACAGCATATTTAGGTTCTATCAAAAAAGAGACTGGAATAACGAATATGAGGCTTAAAAGTAATAAGATCATAGGTTATTTCATCGAGGTCTCAAAATCACAGACTCATCTAGTTCCTGAGACTTTTTTGAGAAAACAGACTTTGGTTAATGGTGAACGTTATACGACCGATGAGCTGATTGAACTTGAGAGAACGATCTATCGTGAACAGTCACGGAGTGGAGAACTAGAACAGGTATTGTATCAAGAGATCATAGATGAAGTAATAGCTGCGGTAGATGAACTGAACATGATCTCTGAATGTGTAGCTGATATAGACTGCTACCAATCTTTAGCCTACTGTGCCATGAAATATGGATATAGTCGACCTGATATCGTCAATAGTAATGTACTTGAGATAACAGGGGGAAGACATCCGATCGTTGAATCGATCATGTCTCCAGGAGAATTCATCCCGAATTCCTTGAGTATCGAGGAGCAAGCTAAACGTTCTGCTCTGATCACAGGCCCGAACATGTCTGGAAAATCAACCTTCCTCAGACAGACGGCTCTAATCGTTCTCATGGCTCATATGGGTTCCTATGTGCCAGCTGATAAAGCAGTCATCGGTATCACTGATGCTATCTTCTGTAGAGTCGGTGCCTCTGATAATCTAGCTCGTGGAGAATCAACTTTCCTTGTCGAGATGAATGAGACTGCATTCATCTTGAGAAAGGCAACTGAACGCTCTTTAGTGATCATGGATGAGGTAGGGCGAGGGACGAGTACCCGAGATGGCCTATCTATAGCTTTTGCCGTGATTCATAAACTCCTACAATTAAGGTCGAAGACACTATTTGCGACACATTATCATGAACTCAATTCCCTTGAACATGAAATGCTTCAGAAACTCTATCTTGATATCAGTGATGAACAAGGAAAGATTGTCTTCTTGAAGAAGGTTAAGGAGGGAGTAGTTAGCTCTTCCTATGGACTTCATGTCGCTGAATTAGCTGGCATACCTGAAGATGTCCTTTTGATGGCTAGAACTCATCAAAGATCGAGGAAATCAGAATCAATACAACCAGAACTTTTCATCGAATCATACAGTGCCGAACATGACCGATCATATATGCATCATCTTAAAGAGATAGAGACACGCTTGAAAGAGGTTGATGCTGATGCTATGACACCAAGAGAAGCTGCAAGATTTCTCTATGACTTAAAGGATCTGATTGAATCATAAAGTTACATAAATAGTTCATGTAATATATGTACTTCTTCATTAAAACTTGTCTTCTTTGTGGTAGGAAGATAAGAAACATAGATGTGATCTGTGATGCTTGTTATAAAAGAATGTTAAGAGAATCTCTTTATGAAAATCACCCGATTCATTGTGAAAATTGTGGTATGCCACTCCTTGGTCTTGGATTCAGCTGTCCTAGATGTAGAAGTTTTCTAGATGATACAGAAATATTTCCCTGCTACTCATTCTCAAGATATGAAGGAGCAATGAAACGACTAGTTTGGTATTACAAATTTCATGGGGTAAAAAGACTATCTTCTGTATTCACCCATATGTTTGAGATGATGTTAGAAGAGTTTGATAAGGATTCTCTCGCTATCATTCCTGTTCCGTGTAGTCAGAGTTCTAAGAAGAGGAGAGGATGGGATCAGATGGAAATGATATCTGATGAGCTAAAGTTACGAGGATTTCATGTTTTTGATGCAATAAGACGAATTGATAGTAACGTAGAACTTAAAAAATTAAGTAGGATCGAACGAAAAAACATTATTGATAGGATATATAATCTTGATAAAAAGATAGACAAAAGTCCAGAAATCCATACGTTAATTATCATTGATGATGTGATAACTACCTGTGCCACATTAAGATACATACGAGGCCTGTTGGATTCAGTGTACCAAGTGCAAATAATTGGTATGTCGATCGTTATGGATTGACTAATGTAGTTCTAATTGTTATAAATAGATATCAGATAAACACGGTTTTCTGGAGTCGATTGTTCGGCTCCTTTTTTAATGGAATTATGATTAGAAACGAATTAAATAATAAAGAATTGTATAAACAATTAGCGCCACTACTACTCAATATAGGAATAAAGATCATCGAGATCTCTGAATATGAGAAAGATGGACGCTGCACCATCCGATTAGTCATTCAATCACAGAATGACAATACCACAATAAAAGATTGTACCCAGGTACATAAGATTGCTTTTCCACGTTTGGAATTGCTGAGGGACTCTCGTGATGTATATCTAGAGGTATCAACACCAGGGATCCAGCGCGCAATCAAAGATGTGGGCGAATTCAATGCCTTCATTGGTAAGGATGTGAAGATCCTGCATGGTGAAGATTGGGTAGATGGGACGCTTATCCTAGCAGACGAGCAGAAGATCACGATCCAAAAGGCAGATGAAGAAGAGCTGGATATATTATTCAACACGATTAAAAAAGCTAAACTCGTTTACAATTGGGAGGGTAAGAAATAATGGCCACAGGATTGAAAGATGCAATTCGAAGCCTTGTTAATGATCGAGGAATTTCAGAAGAGCTTATCCAGAGAACTATCGAAGAGTTCCTGTTAGCAGCTTATAAGAGAAAATTCGGCACAGTAGAGAATGCAGTAGTCGTCTTCAGTGAAGATGGCGAAGATGTTGCTCTATATGCTAAGAAGACCATTGTCGAGGATATCGAAGATGAAGTATTAGAGATCTCATTAGGAGATTCTCTCAAGTTCAATGAAAATTGCGAGATTGGCGATGAACTACTCATAGATATAGATCCAAAAGAATTCGATCGAATCGCTGTTCAGACTGCAAAGCAGAAAGCGAAACAGATTCTTAGAGATATACAGAAAGATACACTCTATTCTGAATTCAAAGGTAAAGAGGGTGAGATGATCATCGGATATTACCAGCGAGAGAAGAATGGTGATATATTCATTGATCTTGGAAAGACTGAAGGTGTGCTACCAAAGCGTTTTCAGTCTCCTCGAGAGGTGTATAGACAGAATGACAGGATCAAATGTCTCGTACAGAGTGTTGAGAAAGGTAATACGGGACTTCGTATCACTCTCTCAAGGACTCATACAGATTTCGTAGCGAAATTATTCGAGATCGAAGTACCTGAAGTGTATGATAAGACTATATTTATCCATAAGATGGTTAGAGAACCAGGATATCGAACAAAACTTGCTGTTCATACCAATAGAGATGATATTGATCCAGTAGGAGCATGTGTCGGATTGAAAGGTGTGAGAATTCAAACTATCGTAAGAGAGCTTGAAGGTGAGAAGATAGATGTACTGCGATATGAGAATAATCCTATCCAGTATATCAAGAACGCTCTATCTCCGGCTGAGGTCAAGAGTGTATATATTCTTGATGAGGCTAAACGAACAGCTCTAGCAGTAGTAGATGAGAGTCAACTCTCTCTAGCTATCGGTAAGCAGGGGCTGAACGTTAGACTTGCAAACCGACTTGTAGACTGGAACATCGATGTAAAGACCGAAGAACAGTTCAGTGAGATGGATATTGCTATTGAGAACAAGCGAGGACTTGAGGCACTCTTCACCGATGATGCCGATGATGGAGAGATCACAAATATCGCTGAGTTACCGGGTCTTGAAGACAGATTGATATCTT
>CAZLZY010000172.1:0-5580 GCA_964564075.1 uncultured Spirochaetales bacterium | reverse complement strand
AGTGTGGGTGAAGGGATAAAACACCCTAGAGTATAGGGAGGCAGGGACTAAGTATGATATGATTATTCCAGATAACTGGGAGGATCATTGGAATGGAAAATACTGAACTATTTACTGCAGCATTAGGTCTGACAGAGCCATGGGAAGTGGTAACAGTTGAATTCATGGAGAATGAAAAAACTCATACACAAGAATTGCATATACAGATAGATTTTACCCAGGGAGCTCATTTTTCTTGTCCAAAGAAAGACTGTAATCAAGATCTACCAGTCCATGATACAAAAAACCGAACGTGGCGTCATATGAACTTCTTCCAATATAAATGCTTTATTCATGCTCGAGTACCTCGTGTGATTTGCCCTGATCATAAGGTTCATGTAGTAGCTGTGCCCTGGGGAAGACCTGGATCAGGATTCACCCTTCTCATGGAAGCATACTTGATTCAGATGGTCTCATTACTCTCGGTGAGAGCTGTCTCACGTATGATAGATGAGCATGATACAAAACTCTGGAGATTACTACAGTATTATGGAGAAGATGCTCGTAAACGACAAGATTTCAGTCAGGTAGAAGCTTTAGGAGTAGATGAATATAGCCATAAAGGCCATAACTACATCACCATTTTTATGGATCATAATCAGGGGAATGCTCAAGTACTCTATTGCACAAAAGGGAAAGCTAAGGCAACCGTAACTGCCTTTACTAGCTACTTTAATAAGCCTGCAGGAAAGCCAGAGAAGGTTCGGGTCGTTACCTGCGATATGGCACATGGGTATCGTAATGCCATGAAAGAGGTCTTTACCGAAGCAGTCACGATAGTGGATAAATTTCATGTCATCAAATATGTCAATGATGCGGTAGATCTTGTTCGTCGAAAAGAAGTTTCGGAGCATCGAGAATTATGCAAAACTCGATATATTCGGTTAAAGAATCCACAGAACCTCACAGAGAAACAACAGGTGGTGTTAGAGGAGCTTAAGAGCCGTTCACTGAAGACGTTCACCGCATACCAGATGCGCTTAGTATTACAAGATATCTATCGGTATAGCCCTCATAGAGAGAGGGCAAATCTTGCCCTGAAGGCCTTATGTGATTGGATGGCTGAGGCAGATATCTATGATATGAAGAGGATGGGGAGAATGCTCAAACGTAATAGGGAAGATATCTTGAACTATTTTGATCTAAAATACACCAATGCCATTCTAGAAGGGATGAATTCCATTATTTCTTTGGTAAAACGGAGGGTAAGAGGGTACAGGAATCTAGATTACTTTATGACCATGATTTATCTCGATTGCAGTAAACTAAAACTGAAGACTGTCCCTCTTTGCTAATTGGGTTCACCCACACTAAACAGCGAATGGCCAGAAAATTGATATTTTTTCACACCTTTTTGATCTTTGAATACCACATCATAGGTTTGGGCCGTAATGTTTAGCTCCACATACCCATGATGAGTATGATCAAGGTAGAGCGATGCACTACTTGTATGTGTGATACTCTTCTCTAAAACACCACCGAATGTCCCTACTATGAGATAATCGATACCATCTTTGCGCATATGTTCGAACTGATGATTATGACCTGAGAGGACGAGATTCACCTGATGCTCTTTGAATAATGGATGAAACGTATCGATCATCTGCTGTGGGTCGAACCATGCTCTTGAATCTACTATCCTACCTGATCCGAAGATGAAGGCATGGCTTGCGATGATGACCATCTCATCTACAGGGATCGCTGATAATTCCTTGACTAGCCATCTGCTCTGTTCTTTGGTGTAGTTCTCTGTTCCCCATTCAAGATCAAGTGTGAGTATATGAGTCTTTGCAAGAGGTCTGTAGTGGTGATATAGCTGATGAGTCCTCAGCTTTGAAGAGAGACTCTTAGGATAGAAACATTCCTTCCACTTTTGGATCCCACCTACCAAAGCATCATGATTTCCCGGTACCTGAATGGTTGGAAGACTTTGAGAGAGAGGTAGGAGAGTCTCACTAGATCTCTCGTAAGATTCCCAAAGATTTCCCATCTGTACGATATCACCAAGATCGAGGAAGAGGTCATAGGGGGCATCTGTATCTATGATCGTCTCGATGATCTGTTTTGTGACCTCGAGAGATCTTCTACTCGATCCGATATGAGCATCAGAGCTTACCGCTATCCTAAGAGAATCACCTGCCGTGGTGAATCTTCCAGTATGATCTATCGTATCGATCGTATAGGTATAGCTTGTGTGAGGAGAGAGGTCCTTTAGGAGTAGCATATGTGAAAAGGTACGTGAACCTTCTTCGAGCTTAACTTCTGATCTCTTCGTGTCTTCTCGTAAACAGATAGCTGAGATCTCCCTCTTTTGAGTCCTCCAGATCACTGCATGATCTGGGATACCGGATGCTCCAAGGCTCTCTGTCATGATGAGAAGAGGATGTAGCGAGATACTCCTGTGAATCGGTCTGAAGTAATAATACATCACTAACGTAGGAATCAATTCAAGAAGCAGTAGTACCGGTGCATAGGATGAAGGAGCTGATGCCCATCCTGATATAGTACGCTCTATGAAGATCACTAAGGGTACGGTGAGCGCAACGATGTAGATAAGGATGAACCCATTTCTATAGGTAGGATTCCAACTAAAGAGATAAGAGGTCCTCTTATGGCTGAGGATCCAGACCCCAAGTCCAATAAGGAGTAAACTGATGATGAATGTGATGATTGAGATACCCATAGAGACAGCTTACCATCAGAGGAGGAGGGGATACAAGGATTATTGAGATTTTCTCTCTCTTAGCTTTCTGAGTTTCGCAAGCCCCTCTTCGATCGAGACCTCTTTGTTCTCATCAACAAAGGTAAGGAGTTCTGGTGGGATCTCCTCGAGGAATCGTGAAGGGGAGGAGTCAATGATCTCACGGAGATATTTTCTCTGTCTACAACTCGTGATGATCAAGGACCGCTCGGCACGGGTGATAGCAACGTAGAAGAGTCTTCTCTCCTCTTCGATATTATTCTCATTCTCCTCGATAGACCTTGCATGGGGTAGGATATGATCCTCTACACCTGCAAGGAAGACGGTATTGAACTCGAGCCCCTTCGAAGCATGGATGGTCATCAAGTTGATCTTTCCCTCCTCCTTCTCCTTTGAATCAGAGGTGTTCAACGTAATCCTATTCAGATAATCATAGATATTCGGTTTGATATTATCCGGGTTATTCTCCCAACGCTGAAACATCTCCATGAAGATCTCAACATTCTTCATCTTCCATTTTACCATTCTCTCGTTATCAGGGTATTCGGTGATCAGATATCCACGATAATCGATAGTAGCAATAAGAGAGTTCATCGCATGAGCTAAGTTCTTACGAGAGAGGATCTTCTGCTTATATTCATTAATGAGTTCCGTGAAGGAGATGCATATCTCATGTAGACGAGGTTTGATTGGTGCTTGAGGGTCGCTTGCGAGCTTTGATACTGCAGAGAAGAGAGACATCTGGTGAGACTTCGCAAAGGCCCTTAACGATTCCAATGATACTCTGCCGATACCTCTTCTGGGCGTATTGATGATACGTAAGAAGTTCACATCATCATCAGGATTGGTGAGGAGTCTCATATAAGCAATGATATCCTTGATCTCCTTCCTCTGGAAGAAGCTCTTGCCTCCTGATACCGCATAGGGGATCTGCTGAGCAAGAAACTCCTGTTCAAGGACAGTAAGGAGACTGTTCGTACGTACGAGCACACCCATCTCTGCATAGGAGATGTTCTCATCGAAGGCGATCTCTTTGATAGTGGAACAGATGAAATCTGCTTCGTGTTCCTCATTATCGGGGTGGAAGATAGAGATCATGTTCCCTTTGTCAGAACCCGTCCACAATTCCTTACTCTTACGTTTTGTATTGTTAGAGATGACCGTATTCGCTGCTTGGAGGATATTCCCGGTAGAACGGTAGTTCTGTTCGAGTTTGATCTCCTTGACCTCGGGGAAGTCCTTTTCGAACTTCACGATATTCTCATAGTTAGCGCCTCTCCAGGAGTAGATAGATTGATCATCATCTCCTACGACACATATATTACGAGTCTCTACAGCGAGCATCTGCAGCAGTCTATACTGGACAAGGGAGGTGTCTTGGAACTCATCGACCATGATATAGGTATAACGCTCTCGGTAGGCTTCGAGAACTTCCGGGAACATATCGAATAGCTTGATAGGGAGTGTGATCAGATCATCGAAATCAACCGCATTATAGGCTTTCAGATGGAGGTTGTACTCAATATAGATCTTCTCATAGATACGATTCTCATCATCCCAAAGAGTTCGATTGGTCTTGATCGATGAGAAGAGATTCGAGAGTTCGTATAGGTCGATAGTATCAAGGGGTATCTTCATATCACGGACGATGTTCTTTATCATGGAGCTCTTATCGGCCTGATCATAGATGGTGAAATTGTGATCGAACCCAAGATGATCTATCTTTGAACGAAGCACTTTCACACCGAAGGCATGAAAGGTCGACGTGGTGAGTTTTGGTAGAGGGCTGCCTGTGAGACCTCTCACACGTTCAGCCATCTCTGTTGCTGCTTTATTGGTGAAGGTAAGAGCTAGGATCGATGATTGCGATATCCCCATCTCAAGCATATGAGCTATCCGGTAGGTGATCATTCGCGTCTTTCCTGACCCTGCTCCAGCAATGATCAGAACAGGACCCTCTATAGTTGCTGCAGCGACATACTGCTTCTCATTCAGTTCTTTTTTGAGATGTAATGACATGAAGGCCCTCTTTTACAGTGTTATAGACCGAGAATCATATGGTCTTGATGAAAATCGAGTGAGTTCCCACCCCGAGTAGGATGATCGCGGAGACGATGAGTCCTGAGATGATCACCCCTCCAAGAGCTGCTAAGCAGGTTCTTTTCCAATCCATACCCAGGATCCAGGCACCTAGGGTCCCGGTATAAGCACCGGTGATAGGAAGTGGTATCGCTACGAAGAGCATAACACCTAGATATCCATACTTATGGACTTTACTTTCCAGTTTCAATCTTGCTCTATCGACGAAACGGTCAAATAGGCCTGCATACCATTGCATCTTATAGAAGAGTTTATGGAATGAGGAAAGGAATATATAGAGTAGGGGCGCTACACATGCATTACAGCCCACACTGATCAAGTATGCCATCCAGATGGGCATCCCGTTAAAATAGGCATAGGGAAGACCGCCTCTCAGTTCTGCTATGGGTAGCATTGAGAACAGTATAGTCGTGAATATGGTAGCACTCTCCATGATATCTCCTTCCAAGATTACATCATGAATATTTTATTGGTGGTGGTCAAGTAGATTTGATCGTTATCGCATCTACCGGGCAGATCTCATGACAGCAGTAGCACCTGATACATTTTGTATAATCTATCTCGACTCTGCCGGTAAAGCTCATTGCGGAGGCGGGACAGATCTGTACACACTTCTTACACTTGATACACTTCTCATCTACGATGACCGGTACCTGAATTGACTTTGGTGTGAACCATGAACGTACCTGTGTGGTGAGCACTGAGAAGATACTAGTGTCTTTGCTTCTCATGATAGTCTT
>CAZLZY010000171.1:0-5586 GCA_964564075.1 uncultured Spirochaetales bacterium | reverse complement strand
GTCGAAAAGAGGCCTCAGGAGCATCTTCTACGGTTAGTACGAGTAACTTACTCATATTGGGTGTAAATGTCCTCTTCGTGCTTCTACATCTCTTACAGACCCATATCTGGTATGATGGGCTTGCAAAAGATGTACCTATCTGGACCTCTCAGGGTTCTGTTATCGTGATGCTAGTTCTTGTGCTCTATATGATGATACCAGTGAGAGGGCTCTTCTTCGGAAAGAAGTTCACGCCCCCTAAGAATATGATGGCTTTCATCCAGAGATGGCATGGTCTATTCATATCCTGGGCCGTTGTCTATACCTTCTGGTTCCATCCTATGGAGGGGAACTGGGGACTACTCTCTGGATTCCTCTATCTGTTCCTTCTCTTCATCCAGATTCAGCTTGTAGGTAAGAAATTACATCTCAATAAGATCTGGATCGTCCTCCTAGAGAGTTTCGTCACTATTCATGGGACACTGATCACTGTCTATAAGCACAATGAGATCTGGCCGATGTTCCTCTTTGGCTTTCTTGCTATGTTCGTATTCACACAGGTCTATATCTGGAAGATGAGCTCGCTGTATAAATGGTTGATCGTTGCCGGATACGGGATCTCTGTGCTACTCGTCTATGGTTTTATCAGAGGCTTCGAGCAGATCTATGAGATCACGTTCATCCCTGTAGCCTTATACGGTGGAGTCCTTGGTTTGCTCCTTCTCGGTAAACTTTGGGATAGGTTGGCTAAGCGCTAATATTAACGGATAGCAACAGAACATAGGATATATGTTCTGTTACCATTCGATGCAGGGTAAAAGCTTTCTCATAAAAAAGAATCACATTGATATAAACATAAACTGCATGTTATACTAAGCAAAATCTAAATATGTTATTTCTTCTATTCGAGGTTGCCAGTGCTGAGATCTGAAACAGAAAGAACTTATAAGCTATTGAACTGGGAAGGTCGTTTCAAAGACCCTACAACAGAGAGCCACTTCTTAGCGGGTCAGAGTAGGCAGACAGGTAATAGGATTAGAGTCATATCGATACTGACTGGATTTTCCTATTTGAGTGGCCTTTATAGTGACTATATTATCCTAGGTGGGAGTGATGGCTATCTGCTTATGGCAATTGCCCGTATTCTGACATTCCTTTTTGCCATACTCTGTATAGGAAGTACCTTTTTACCCAAACGGGATAAGATAGCTCCGATAGTCACGTTTCTATACTTTATCGCAATAACCTTAGCAGAATGTACAGAACTTGCCATACGCCCTGAACTCAGTAATCAGATCATACCTTTTCTCGTATTCGTACTCATCAGCTATTATGTGTTCTTTCCCGTTCGACTATCCTTTCAGATTAGCGGAGGGATCTTTGCAGCTATCCTCTATTCTATCAGTCTATCACTAGGTACTGATGATGTGAGTGTTTTGGTATTGGTGAATGTGATCTTTCTCCTGGTGAACCTACTTGGGATCTATGTGGTCCATTCGATGAGTGTAGCAGTTCGTATGGAGTATCATACGAAACTTGAGCTGATGGAGATCAATGGCCGTCTTACCGTTGAGGTTGATGAGAGAATGAAAGCCAGTGATAAGCTGACTGAGATGGCAACCATAGATGATCTGACACAGATCTATAACCGAAGATACTTCATCAATCTTGCTAAGATCGAGATTGAGAGAGCAAGAGAATCAGATTTTGAGGTGAGTCTCCTCTTTATGGATATCGACCATTTCAAGAAGATCAATGATACCTATGGTCATAGTGTTGGTGATGAGGTGCTACAGAAAGTCTCTGCTACGATAGGTGGGAGTATCCGTGGTGTTGATATCTTCGGCCGCTTCGGCGGAGAGGAGTTCGCTATCCTCCTACCAGGATGTAGCCTTGAGCATGCAAAGAACAAGGCACAGCACATCTGTGAACTGGTGTCAGAGCTCTCTTTTACTATTAATAAGCCAGAAGCACCTATAGGAGCATTCAATACGACTATCAGTATCGGTGTTGCAGCCTGTGTCCCAAAGGTCTGTGATGATTTTGATACTATCATGCACTATGCTGATATTGCATTGTATCAGGCAAAAGAGGATGGTCGTAATAGAGTAGTGGTCTGGAAAACCTAGAAGGTCCTATTCTACAGCTCCTCCTCATGTGATACGTCAATCAAGAAATTTTTATGCTACCTCGAAATAGTATACCTCTCTTAGATAGAAGAACAGAATGCGATTAAGACTGTTGATTATCGAGATTATAGGGTAAGATTACGGTATGAAAAAGAATAAACACCATTTATGGAATAAAGATGTCCTCAAAAAAGGGGATGTAGTCCTTGCATACATTTTGAGACTACTATTTGTAGTATCACTTATCATCAGCCTAGTCAGAGGTAACTGGTCACTAGTAACCGTCTCCGCTACATCTCTTGCCCTGACTTTCCTACCTTCGATCCTAGCTCATAGTATCCATGTGAGTTTTCCTGCATCCTTTCAGATCATGTTACTCATCTTCATTTTTGGAGCACAGTTCCTCGGTGAGATCTTTGATTTCTATGAGAGATTCTGGTGGTGGGACCTCGTACTTCATGGTTGGTCAGGTGTTCTCCTTGGCACGATAGGTTTCCTACTCGTCTATATACTCAATGAAGCATCAGGTGTAAGGATCGTTATATCTCCTTTCTTTGTTGCGTTCTTTGCTCTTTGTTTCGCAGTCACCTGTGGTGTCGTATGGGAAGTCTTTGAATACCTCATGGATGTGTTCTTAGGGACGAACATGCAGAAGTCAGGACTACACGATACGATGGGAGACCTTATCATCGATTCTGTTGGAGCACTCTTCGTAGCGATCAATGGATATCTTACGCTTCGTGATAATAAGAAGAATAGGATGCAACACACGATAACCGGTTTTATGGAGAAGAATCCTAAGATGGGAAGAAGGATAGGTGGTCAATCGGGCGCAGGGAAAGATCTATAAGAAACCTAACATACAACAGGAAGAAGTTAAGCCTTAATAAAACAGGTAGATTTTAACTGAATTTATTATTTAATAATTGTAGGGCTTTTCATATTGTTTTATGATGTGCAACATAACAAAAGTTCATTGTAGTAATGAAGTGAAAGCAAAAAGGAGAGTATATCTATGTCAAGTAAACTACCTAATTGGGACACCCTAGGTTTTGATTATATTAAAACCGATAAACGTTATCTATCCATCTGGAAAGACGGTTCTTGGGATAATGGTGTATTAACTGAAGATAGTACTCTTCATATCAGTGAGGCATCAACTGGTCTGCATTATGGACAGCAGTGTTTCGAGGGATTAAAAGCCTATCGTGGGAAAGATGGGAAGATCAGATTGTTCAGACCTGATATGAATGCCCAGAGGATGCAGTTAAGCTGTCAAAGGCTGATCATGCCAGAGATCCCAGTAGAGAAGTTCATAGAAGCTTGTAAACAGGTCGTAGCAGCAAACGAGAAGTGGGTACCACCCTATGGGACGGGCGCTACGCTTTATATCAGACCCTTCGTCGTTGGGGTAGGGAGTAACATCGGTGTAAAACCTGCACCTGAATATATATTCTCCGTATTCTGCGTACCGGTAGGACCCTACTTCAAGGGTGGACTCACCCCCGTGAACTTCACCGTAACAGATATGGACCGAGCGGCACCTCATGGGACCGGACAGGCAAAGGTCGGCGGGAACTATGCGGCATCGATGCTTCCTCATAAGGACGCTGTAGATAGAGGCTTCGCTGACTGTATCTATCTTGATCCTGCAACACATAAGAATATCGAAGAGGTAGGTGCTGCCAACTTCTTTGGGATCACTTCTGGTAATGAGTTCGTCACACCGAGCTCACCATCTATTCTCGCGAGTATCACGAAACGATCTCTCATGTATATCGCAGAGAAGAGTTTTGGGATGAACGTCATAGAACGTGACGTACCTGTTACGAGTCTTCGTGACTTCACTGAAGCTGGCGCATGTGGAACTGCCGCAGTCATCACTCCCATCGGAGGGATAGAGTATAAGGGAGATCTTCACGTATTCTATTCTGAGACAGAGACTGGACCTGTGACACACAAACTCTATGATACGTTATGTGGGATCCAGTTCGGTGATGAGGAAGGCCCAGAGGGCTGGATGCAGGTCGTAGAATAATATAGTCAGTGACAACCAACTGAAACAAAAGGTATTGAGCAATGAACTCAATACCTTTTTTAGTTGACGCGACGGTGTATGTACTAGATACGACTACTCGTTATTGAGCCGTTAGGATCAAGGGGATGCTCGTTCTCTCAAGTGAGGATCTGTCGAATCCTCCAAACCAGGCAAGCTTAGAGAATCCTGCCTCACGTAACAACTCCTCGAGTTCCTTTTGTCTTAGGGGATATAGTCTGACCATCCCGGAGGAGGAGGTGCCTGTCTGTTTATCAGTCAGAGTGGTAGAGAATTCGATACGATGTTCATCTTCGAGATACTGATACCTTCTGACAAATTGGATGACCTCATTCTCTATCGTGGGTAAAGAGCTCATATGCTCATCAAGTATTCTGTCATAGTTGATGATCTGAATATGGAAGGGAGCGGCTTCCTTCAAGAGTGTCTTCACTGATCTAAACAGATCTAGCATCTTATCTTTATCATCGAGATGAACCACGGTATTACCGAAGCTACAGATCCCGTCAAAGCTAGCAGGGGAGAAGCTCTCCGCGATACCAAGCATATCCATCTCACAGATCTCTACCCTATCATTACTCAGGGCTGCTTTCTTGCGTGCAAAAGAGATCAGACTCTCATCAATATCTAGACCGGTGATTGAATGACAGTGTTTTGCTAACTCCAGCGTAAGGGAACCGGTAGCACAGCCGATCTCTAGAAGATCAGAAGCTTCAGGAGCATCCAAACCGCTAAGTACGAACTCCTTCTGTTTAGGGGAGTAGGGAAAGATATAGTCATATCGATGTGCTATTGCCTGATAGAATTCCATGGTAACTCCTTTTTAGTTCAGGATACTTAAGTTTCTGAATACATTCTTACCTGTTGTTCCCTGAAAGTATAGAGCCTAGCATCCCTCATTTCAGTGACCTTGGTTACACTATGAAAAGTATATACTAGTTCCGTACAGAGCAGTAGAGGATAGGTAGGATTCTCTAAATACATAAATCTCAAAAGAACCTCAAGCCCGTTTGTCATCTAAGGGTGTGGGTTCGCTCATCCCTACAGTATCATTTTGGCATGTACCATTTTCGGATAAATGAATATTTTCACACAAAAGGGACTGTCACTCAAGTTTTTTCAACCGTTGTGACAATCCCAAAATTATGGTGATGAAATATGTTGCAGTCTAGAACAAACAGTCTCGCACTACTACAACTTTCTCAGCTTGAAGTTTTGAAAATTGATTGTCTCATCTCCGTTTGCCTGGATAATCCCACCAAGGCCTCTTCCGATACCCATTAATTGCGCAGAATCTGAATCTAAGGTCTGTAGAGGGAATTGGGACCACTCTCCGCTGCTTTTTAGATAGAGACAGAGAAAGCCACTGTTCTTATCTATATCAATCTTGAAATCGGTATATTGAGACATAACTTCGGATTG
>CAZLZY010000170.1:0-5587 GCA_964564075.1 uncultured Spirochaetales bacterium | reverse complement strand
CTCTTTAACAAATCCTGTGTGGTTTTACAACCCATGGGGTCTGCATGACACTTACTCCTAAACGGTATTACCTACCGTTTTCTGACTCTACAAGACTCTCTCTCTCTCTCTCTCTGCTCTGAATCTGAGCCACCTCGTAGAAATGATGGCTTTCACATACGATACCGACACCTTCCACAACTCTTGGTATACCCCTCTTACACGATGACATGAGAAAATATACTGCTAAGTCTGAAGGACCCTGTGGCAAGGCTGCAGTGCTCTCTTATGGGGATATGGAGGGAGTAGGTGGCCCCTCTATCTCTGTTGAACTTGAGCAGATTGGTCTATGGACTACCTCGTGGTGTGTACTGTAATAGAAAAAGCAGAGATAGGCCAAATACTAATTATTGTTGCACGAAAGGTCTGAATATCCTTGTTTCAAGAAGGGTTCTCTTTAATGAATACTAGGGGCCTAATCCCATACTAAATTCAAAAGACTCAGTGCTGTTTGTGTCCATATATTGCGAGAGGTTTTCCTTTTACGGATAAAATGCTATAATACAAGAAATAAAATATTTTGAAGAATTAGATTCTATCCCGAATCTATATATATAATCGCTTATTTAGACAATGGGTCTCTTTCCTTAAGTTTTTTAACATGTGAGGTGAATTATGAAAGAGCTAACGATCATAGGGGGAGGAAGCAGTACTCATACCCTCATACCCATGCTTTCAAAAACACCCTACAAGATAAACTTATTAACGAGTAAACCGGATTTGTGGAATAAGGTAGTATCTTCTAAATACGTATTACCAGATGGGACTGTTGATTCAATGAAGTCAGGGGAATTACATAAGATCTCAGATAAACCTGAACTAGTCATTCCTGGGGCAGCTATCATCATCTTGTGTATGCCTGTTCATCAATATAGAAATGCGTTAAAGAGAATAGCCCCCTATATATCAAAAGATTCTATTATAGGCACGATCTATGGCCAAGCAGGGTTCAATTGGATGGTCGAGGAGATCATTAAAGCATATAGGCTAGAGAACATATCCTATTTTGCTTTTGGTTTGATCCCTTGGATCTGTAGGATCGAAGAGTATGGTAAGGTAGGGGTCACCTATGGTTCTAAAGAGAAGAATTGTGTTGCAGTCTATCCTAAAGCAGCCTATGAAGAATTACATAAAGAACTATTCTCTGCTATGAGTTATGATTGGTTTGATACTGGTGAATTTGTATTAGCTGATAATTTCCTATCACTTACGTTATCGGTAGATAATCAGATGATTCACCCCACAAGACTATATTCAATTGATAAAGAAACAACCTCTTCATGGCTCACCGTAGAAGATGTCCCATTCTTCTACAAAGATTATACCTCCTTCTCAGGTGAAGTCCTGAGGGATATAGATCTTGATTATTCGAAGATAAGAGCTAGGATCAAATCCGATTATCCAGAAAAGAGTTTTAACTTCATGTTCGACTATCTAGAGTATGTGAACTTTTCCTATAACTCACATTGTGTAGATATCGTTCAGTCGTTAAAAGAATCTAAAAATCTAGGACACATCAAGACTCCTACAGTCTTTGAAGATGGGTTTTGGACCATAAATATTAACCATAGGTTCTTCTACGATGATATTTTCTACGGTATCTGTATTGCAAAATGGTTTGCTGACAAATTAGCTATTGATGTTCCCTGTATTGATACCATACTTCGTTGGGCACAAGATAAGTTGAATCGTAAGATCATTAATGAATCAAATGATTTGATCTTAGCTGATGAATTGGGAGAGCCCTCTTGTGGTATCCCAAGTGTGTATGGCTATAACAATATTCGGGAACTTCTTGATTAAGGGATGAAGCATACCACGCTTGAGAATCCAGGATTCTACATGCTTCAGACCTAACCTAGGATTCCCTGTAGAGCTTTAATTCATGTAAAGTGTACTTTATGCTATAGTTAAAATGTTGTATCACATAAAGTGTACTTTACGTATAAGGCTATAAGGTGTATAATCTCCTTATGGAAAACCTCAAACCGACCTATATTTCAAGACCTCTCTACATGAATCGTATACTAAAACATATTGGTTCCCCCCTGATCAAAGTCCTTACGGGACAACGACGTGTTGGTAAGAGCTATATGCTTTATCAGATCGCTGATGTGATAGGGGAGCAGTCACCTGATACTGTCATAGTCGATATCAATATTCCCCGTGATAGATTTCATCTGTCGATAGGGACTCCTAGAGAGTTATACCAGTATATTACGGCTCAATTCTCTGATACTGCCGAAAAGAAAGTAGTCATGATAGATGAGATACAGGAGATCCTTAGGTTTGAAGAGACCCTATCAGCTCTTTTTGAACAGGGAGGATATGATATCTATATAACTGGTAGTAACAGTCACCTGTTAAGTGGTGATCTTGCTACTCTCCTCTCAGGAAGGTACACACAGATAGAGATTCATGGACTTTCCTATCAGGAATTCCTTGTATTTTATGAGCGTGAAGATACCGAGCGTTCTCTTGGACTCTATCTGAGAATAGGTGGGCTTCCCTATCTTCATACCATTTCAGAAGACCCGGAACTACAACAAGACTATTTCAGGACGGTAGAAGAGACCATTCTGCTTAATGATGTGATAGGATCTCATAAAGGATCGAGTAAGAACTTCTTCAGGTACTTAACTAGGTTCTTGGCAGATACTATAGGCTCTCCAGTCTCCGCGACTGCTATCTCGAGATATCTGAAGAACCAGCAGATGACTCTTTCTGTGCCTACGGTGCTTTCGTTTCTTGAGACTCTTGAACGATCTTATTTGATTCATCGTTCATCCTTCTATGATATAGCTGGAAAACAGTACCTTGATGTATCTTCTAAATATTATTTTGAAGATACGGGGATCAGGAATTACCTCTGTGGTGGTCTATCGGTATCAGACCGAGCGAAAGTCCTTGAGCAGGTTGTCTATCAATCACTTATACAGCAGGGATATCATGTCCAGACCGGTCGCGTTGCAAAAGATCGTGAGATCGATTTCGTTGCAGAGAGAGCAGGGGATATCATATACGTACAGGTATGTGAGGAGTTCTCCTCTCAGAAGAAGATCGATGTGGAATTTGGGAACCTTCTTATCCCAAGGGATGGCTACCGAAGATTCATGATCACTCAGGACCAATCGCTTGATGGGTTAGTGCAGGATGGTATCAAAGTTCTCAGCTTGAGAAGTTGGCTTACCCATTGGGTATGAGTTCTTTAGCACCATGTGAACAGGGTTTACCTCTATTCCGCTGCATTCGTCTCTTATGTGTTTTATAAAAAACTTTACAGGCTAATATACGTTCTCTATACTTAATATAGATTAACTTAAACAAAATTAAGTAAATAAATATTAAGCAGGTGATCCTATGTTCATTGGTAGAGAATATGAGATGAAGAAGTTGAATGATCTATATCATGAGAATAGCTTTCAATGCATCATCATGTATGGCAGAAGACGAGTAGGAAAGACAAGATTACTTACTGAGTTCTGTAAGGATAAAAAGAGTATCTTTTATGTTGGCCGTGAACATAATGATAAATATGCCCTAGAACAGTTCTCACAACAGATCATTACCCATTTCCAGTTAAACAGCTATACTTCCAGTTTTCTTTCATGGGATACTGCATTCTCATTCTTAGGGGAACAGGCAAAAGATGAGCAGCTTGTTCTCGTACTAGATGAGTTCCCTTATATGGCTGCATCAAACAAGAGTATGCTATCAATCCTCCAGAACAGTATTGATCATATACTCTCAAAGACTAGATTCTTCATCGTATTATGTGGTTCTTCAGTCAGTTTTATGGAGAATGAGGTATTAGCTCACAAAAGTCCCTTATTTGGGCGTAGGACAGCACAACTGCTGATCCATCCCTTAGATTTCTTCCATGCCCTCAAGTTCTTTCCTGACTATACCGTAGAAGAAAAACTTAATATCTATGGAGTACTTGGGGGGATCCCGCAATATTTACTTCAATTTAATGCGAATAGATCCTTTGATGAGAATATGAAAGAAAAGCTATTTGAGAAATCATCGTACCTTTTTATGGAGGCAGAATTTCTGGTGAAACAGGGATTGAATAGCCCTAGTGTCTATATTAGTATCATTGAAGCAATATCGGGTGGCGCGAGCAGACTTAATGATATCGCATTGCGAATAGGGGAAACTACATCAAAGACAGCAATATATACAAAAACTCTTATAAACCTGAAGATCTTGCATAGGTTGATACCTATTACAGAGAAAGAGAATTCAAGAAGATCTATCTATCAGATTCAGGATAACTTCTTCTCTTTCTATTATCGGCATGTAAGAAGGTATCTCTCAGGTATAGAACAGGAACTAGGTTCTTATATGTACGACTCTGAGGTGAAAGGACAGTTCGATGATTATTTGGGATATATATTCGAACAGGTGTGTAGAGAGTATCTGATGAGAAAGAATAAGAATCTAGAGACTCCTTTTCTCACTGAGAAGATAGGTAGCTGGTGGGGGACAGATCCCAATACCCGAGGACAGGAAGAGATTGATATTGTTGGTATTGGAAAGGATAGAATGCTATTAGCAGAGTGTAAGTACACGAAAAAGAGGGTAGGGATGGCTGTGTATCAAAAACTCATAGAACGTTCTACCATGATTCGGGCTATTGATCCCTTTTTATTGTTATTCTCAAAGAATGGGTTCGAAGATGATTTGATTCTGTTAAGTGAGACCAAGGATAATCTCATGTTGGTAACACTTGATGAGATGGTCAATGAGCTTAGTTAGATGGAAACTTTAAGATCTCAAGCCGGAAAAAGGGTTACGGTAATTGAAGATCGACTTCTTCAGTTAGAACAAGAGAAGCAGATCTTACTCGAAGAGTTACATGGTCTAAGAGACACTTCTGTAGGAACAGATCAGGTATATTGGATCATCTGCACAACTATTCATTCCTGAGACACCGGAAGAAAAAATTGAGTTATATCTTTCACTTTTCCGATGTCGATCAGATGTTTATCCAAAATTCTGGAAAAATAATAAAACAGGGAAAACTGGATACAGCCCAGCATGTAAAAACGAATGGGATCGACCTATATGTGCAAAACCAAAGATTCGCTGTTCGCAATGTGAACATAAAGAGTTTTTCCTATTTGATAAAAAAGTGATAAAAGCCCATCTGACAGGAATTTGCTCCGTGGGCACCTATGCAATCAATCAGCAGGACCAATGTATATTCTTAGCGGCAGACTTTGATAAGTCAACATGGAAGACAGATGTGTCCTTCTATCAAAAGGCTGCCTCTGAGATTGGTGTTGAAGTGGCAATTGAGATCTCAAAATCTGGGAATGGTGCTCATGCGTGGGTATTCTTCAGTGAATTATTATCTGCAAGGATCGCTCGAATACTGGGGGAGTTGATCCTGTCTAGAACATTAGATCTTTCTGATTCCTTTGAGCTAGATAGTTATGATCGGTTCTTTCCCAATCAGGATCTTCTCCCTTCTGGTGGTTTTGGTAATTTAATATTTCTACCTATGCAAAAAACATATAGAGAAAAGAGTACTACGGTATTT
>CAZLZY010000169.1:0-5591 GCA_964564075.1 uncultured Spirochaetales bacterium | reverse complement strand
AGTGCTGCCTCGGCATCTTCTCGGGACCCCCTCTTCAGCTCGGCAACGAGCTGTTCAGAGAGCAGGGAGAAATCCTCAGGAGAGATAGCCTGTTTGTTCCTGATCTCAGATACATGCATGATCATCTCTGTTCCAATGACTTTGACATATTCAGCAGCACTACGAGCTCCACGATAGGAGGTTATCAAATGATCGATAGATCTCACGACCTCACCACATCCGATAACTCCCTGATCATCAGATCTCTTATGAAGATAGGAGAAGATCTTCTTACCCAGCTCATAGCTCCTATATTTAAGAGCCTCACTCTCATTATCAAGAGAGTCAGCATCACTGAAATCTACGAACTCTTGAAGGAGAAGAACGAAGTTATCATCACGATTTATCAGGATCTCATCACTCTCCCTGAGCTGATAAGAGATATATTGCATGAGTGCGATATGATCGAGATCATCATTGGTCTCAGGAATATCGATGATCATGACGAGATATAGGCCTTCAAGATCCATCCATTGAAAATAGGTCTTCCTATCTGTAACAGCCTCTTTCGGTATCCTTCCAGATATCAGGCGATAGAGGAAACGCTCACGAAGGAGTGGGAAACTCTCATCGAGTTTCTTCTGAAGCTCCTTCTGGTTCTCTTTCTCATCATGTTGTTCATCAAGACGTCCTCGCATGGTGATCAGAACTTTAGTGAGTTCGTCTGCAGTTATCGGTTTGAGGAGGAACTCACTGATCTGGTATTTCAATGCCTCTTGTGCATACTCAAAATCATCATACCCGGAAAGCAGCATGACCATGATCTCAGGAAACTCTTCATAGATTATCTTTGAGAGTTGTAGTCCATCTACTTTCGGCATCTTTATATCTGAGATCACGATATCGACAGGATACTTCCTGATATACTCTATAGCCTGTAGACCGTTCTCGAGCATAGCGACGAGCTCAAAACCGATATCATTCCATGAGATAACAGAAGAGATCCCTTCTCGTATGATAGATTCATCATCTACGAACAATAATTTATACACAACTTATCCCCAATAGTATCTGAGATGATACAACAGTTTTACCAGAAAATAAAGAAATAGAGTCATGACTATACTAGCACAAGCCTACAACCTCAGGGAAACGCATTCTTATTCTGTCTGTGGCATCGAAAAGCCCCGGAAAAACTATCCGGGGCTAAAAAACAAGGAGGAGTATAAAAAAGGATTACTTATATAGTGGACCGAGAGCATCACAAGCTCTGAAGTCTGACCCCTCTTTTTTCATTCCGAAGGCATTCCAATAACTTGGTCTAAATACATCTTGATCAGCTACATTATGCATACAAACAGGGATTCGGAGCATAGAACAAAGGGTGATCAGGTCTGCACCAATATGACCATAACTGATAGCACCATGGTTAGCACCCCAGTTTGCCATCACCTCATAGACATCTTTGAAAGGACCCTCATTCCCATCGACTCTTGGTACGAACCATGTGGTCGGCCAGGTCGGATTAGTTCTTGCATCAAGGACCTCATGAACCTCTTCGGGTACATCAACAGTCCAGCCTTCTGCGATCTGCATGACCGGTCCAAGACCTTTGACCATATTCACCCGGCTCATAGTCACCGGCATCCCACCTTTACTCAAGAAGTCTGATGAATAACCACCACCTCTGAAATATCCGCCGTCTCCGACACAGAACTCAGTTGCATCTAAAGTCTTTGCAACATCATCAGTAGTTACATCCCAAAAAGGTTTCATCACAGGTTTACCTGCATCATCGCTCATCTCACCAGCAGCATCGAGAGTAGTAGAACCGGAGTTGATCAGATGGATGAATCCATGCTCGGCAAGTCCTTCAGGCTTCCAGCCTGTCACTCGTTCGATCGCGTCTGGACTCCAGTAGGTTCGTACATCTGAGAAGACCTGAGCGGTGTTCGTGAGAAGATGACCGAATAACATGGCAACACCATTGAGTGAGTCATTCTCTGTCGCAAAGACAAAGGATTCTCTTATGCCATTCCAGTCAAAGGAGGTATTTAAGAAGGTCTCCATGAAGTCACCATTTGGCCAGTGATCAGTCCATGATCTCTGCCCTTGAAAACCTCCGACGATAGCGTTACGTCCTAAAGACTCTTCAAAGAATCCTGCTTCAGCGAGTTTAGGATTCCCGACCATCAGGTCGCGACCGATCATGAACATCTTGATTACATAGTCCCAATCAGCAGCTCTCTGAGCTTCGGACCTTCTCGTGGCTGGTTCATTGACGGTATCTTCCTGTTCGACACAGTTCTCTTTTACCCAGACTTTAGCAAATTCGAATTCTTCTTTATCATATATCTCTTCTTCTACTCTTCGAGCGATCTCTGACATATCGACGACTTCCGTTCTCAATCCAAGATATTCCTGTAAGAAATCCTGATCAACGATCGATCCTGCGATCCCCATTGAACAACCACCGAGAGAGAGATAGGATTTACCTTTCATCAGTGCTACAGAGAGACCGGCTTTTGCGAATCTGAGGATCTTCTCTTTTACATCATCAGTTATAGTGGTATCACCGGAGTCCTGTACATCGGTACCATAGATACCAAAAGCAGGAAGCCCTTTCTGTGTATGTGCTGCAAGTACTGCTGCAAGATAGACAGCACCAGGTCTCTCCGTCCCATTGAAGCCCCAGACAGCTTTGACTGTCTTAGGATCCTGATCCATGGTCTCTGAGCCATAACACCAGCAAGGTGTCACAGTGATGGTCACTACGACCTGTTCTCTTTCGAACTTATCCTGACATGCTGCAGCCTCAGCCACACCACCAATACAGCTATCTGCGATAACACACTCCACGGGGTGCCCTGAAGGGTGTGTAAGATTCTCTGAGATCAACTTCGCGGCACTCATTGCCATGTTCATCGTCTGTTCTTCTAACGACTCTCTCACGCCTCCACGACCATCTATAGTCGGTCTGATCCCTATCTTGGGAAGACTTCCCTTCAATCTATACACCGGTTCTGTCATCTTCATATTTTTAACATTTGCCACTGGCGGCCTCCTGGTTCTCATGGTATAATCATGTAATCGATTACATGTAATCGATTACATTATCCCACGGTTTATGAGAGAACGCAAGAAAAAAATTCTTAAGGAGAATCAACATGTTAAAAGGTATACCTTCGATCATCTCACCGGAATTATTGAAGATCTTAATGGAGATGGGACATGGTGATGAGATCGTGATCGGAGATGGTAACTTCCCTTCTGCGAACTATTCACAGAAGTTGGTAAGACTTGATGGACATGGAGTACCTGAGATCCTTGATGCGATCCTCTCTCTTATGCCACTCGATCAATATAGTGACCCTCAAGCATGGTTGATGGAAGTAGCCCCAGGAGACTCCTGCGGTAGACCTGAGATCTGGGATAGATATGATACAGTCGCAAGAGCACATGAGAAGAACTTCACCGATTTTGGCTCTATAGAACGTTTCGCATTCTATGAACGTGCTAAAGAAGCTTATGCGATCATCGCAAGCGGCGAAGAGGCTATCTATGCTAATATCATCTTGAAGAAAGGTGTAGTATTCAAATAATGAGTAAAAAGAGTCGCGGTGCAACCGTCAAAGATGTAGCAAAGAAAGCAGGAGTCTCAACAGCTACGGTTTCCCGTGTCTTAAACAAGGATCCTAAGGTCTCAGGTAGTACTCGAGAGGAGGTCCTTGATGCCATGAAGGAGATCGGGTACCGAGTGAATCCTATCGCAAGGTCCTTACGAGCACAGAAGACTCATACGATTGGGATCGTAGCTCCAGAGTTCCAGAACGATTTCTTCACGGCAGTCGCTGAAGGGATAGAAGAGGTTCTCAGAGATAAAGGTTATACAACCTTCATCCTCAATTCGAGAGAGGACATCGAAGAGGAGAAAGCTCGATTGGAACTGCTCATCGAGAAACAGGTCGATGGGGCTATCATCATCCCCACTTCCGATAAAGGAGAGCATTTCTCTATTCTTGCTGAATATCAGATTCCCTTTGTCTTAGTTGACCGTATGATCGATGGGATGCAAACCGATTGTGTCCTTACCGATAATTATCATGGGGCTTATGAGGCGGTAAGAAGATGTATCGATCATGGAGCTAAGAAGATCGCGGTGATTGCTGGAGATCAGAGTCTCACCTCTGCAAAAGAGCGTTTCCATGGATACTCAGCGGCACTATCTGATCATGGCATGAGCTTAGATGACCATATCATCCGTTTTGGAGATATGCATATTCAGTCAGGATATGATGCTATGGAAAGTATCTTGAAGGAATCCTCTGATGTGTCTTATGTGTTCATCGTCAATCTATTCATGCGTATCGGAGCAGAGAAATATCTTGCAGAACATCCCGACGGGAGTAGGATCAAGATCGCCGCATTCGATCTAGCTGCGATCTCTCCACTATTCACACACTCTTTCGTAACGGTAAAACAACCCTTAGAACAGATCGGAACATCTGCAGCTGACCTACTACTGAAGAGGATCGACCATGAGGAGATTCCATTCCCACAGATCTATCGCTTATCTCCAGAACTCATTTAATCCCTACTAGAAGAGAAAGTTTGATTCATAATCATCGAAAGTCATCTCTATTTCCCAAGAATCGAGACCCGGGAACCATATATGGAGATAATAATCTCCCTCATCATCGATAGCGAGGAGATAGAAATACCCGTACGTATCATCTGCAGCTTCAGCTATCATACTATTCTCATCAGTTTCTATCGTCGTGATCATCCCTTCCTGCATATCTGTTGAGATGAGATTCTTACCTAAAACGCCAGAATCCATCATCGCTTCATCTATGATAAATAACCCTTCTAGGATATACCCCGTATGATTAGTGATTGAGAGGGTCTCATTTGCTATAATCTCTTCATTAGTCTCACTCTCCCAGTAGGATTCATGATCATCCATGGTCAACTCTATATCCCATAGGTCAAGATCAGGGTACCACTCCTTGAGGTACATATCACCATCGATATCGATTGCCAATACGGTAAGTACACCTAGAAGCTCCCCGATCTGATCTGCGATATATCGATATTCTCCTGGATCGATAGCTACCCAGGCATATTCAGGAATGATTCCAGAACCAAGGAGATCTTCGCCCCAATCATCACGTCCTAGCATGTCCTCATCCATGATATAGAGATAATTGATCTCATAACCGGTGTTATTGGTCACATAGAAGACCTCTTCGACATCGGGATTATAGTAGTCACCGGATATATACTCAGGAACATAAGCATGGCTTCCGGTAATATACCGTGCCCAATACAGTTCATCTATGATCTCTTCTAGGGGGATGATAAAATCCATATCCCTCGCTTCAGTATAGTAGGCGACCACGATACCGATTGCTTCAAGATATTCATTGATGACAGGTCCACCACTGTTGCCGCCATCGAATTTCATCGAGACATCATAGAAGTTCTGTCCATACCCCATGAAATCAGGTTGGTAAGAACTCACTGTCCCCTCGGTTATCTTCAGGTTCCCGGTTACTGGATATCCTGCAGCCCAGATATCATCAAGTAGTCCTACATCAGTCCCGAAATCA
>CAZLZY010000168.1:0-5641 GCA_964564075.1 uncultured Spirochaetales bacterium | reverse complement strand
GTCACCAGCTTCTACAAGCTCTTTAGCCTCTTTAAGACCAAGACCTGTAAGAGCACGAACAGCTTTGATTACTGGAATCTTCTTTCCATCTGCGATCCCTTTGAGGATCACATCGAATTCTGTCTGTTCTTCAACTTCTTCTACTTCTGCTGCTACGGCAGCGGCAGCTGCTACTGGTGCAGCAGCGGTTACGCCGAATTTCTCTTCCATTGCTGAGATCAGTTCTGAGACCTCAAGTACAGTCATGTTTGCAATTGCTTCTAAAATTTCATCTTTGGTAGCCATATTATCTCCCCTTATAAATATAATATTGTATTTTCCTAAACGACAGTAGCATGCTACTGGTGAAGACTAATGTCGTTTATTCTTTTGAATCTGCAACTGCTTGCAGAGTTCTTACTAATTTTGTTGGTACTGCATTAAGTATGTACACAACATTCTGAAGCGGTGCCATCATGGTACCCATAAGCATAGAGATCAGTTCGTTCTTAGTTGGCAACTTACTGAATGCTTCTACCTGTAGTGCGTTAAATACGCTATTGTCAAGAATTCCACCCTTGATTACCATTGGTGCAGTCTTGGCGAATTCAACTAGGATCTTTGCTACTGGACCTGACTCCTGTGTAGGGAGTGCGATAGCAGTTGGGCCAATAAGGCATTCATCTGCTGATGGTCTTTCGAGATCCTTAAGCGCGATTCTTGCGAATCTATTCTTGACAACCTTGTAGGTTGCATTCTGTTCTCTCAGCCTGTTTCTTAGATCAGTGATCTGTTCTACTGTAAGACCTCTATAATCTGTGAAGATAAAATCTTTCACATCTTTGAACTCTTCTTTCAGTACCTGGATCGCTTCAATTTTATTCTGCTGTAATTTGATTGTGTATTCTGCCATCTTCTACCTCCTATTCCTACTGGAATGCCTTAGCATCAAGTTTGACACCAGGACCCATTGTAGAAGAGAGTGCAATACTCTTGACGAAATCACCCTTAACATCTGAAGGCTTCTTTCGCACGATCTCCTTGATGACAAGGTTGACGTTCTCAGCAACAAGACCAGCATCCATTGAGACTTTACCGATAGCCAGGTGTATAACACCAGTCTTATCAGCTCTGAACTCAACTCGTCCCTTCTTCAACTCTGCAAGTGCAGCTTTAATATCGAAAGTAACAGTTCGTGTCTTAGGGTTAGGCATCAATCCTCTACGACCAAGAATCGGTCCAAGTCGACCAACATCCTTCATCATATCAGGTGTTGCTACTGCAACATCAAAGTCTAACCATCCACCACGAATCTTCTCGACAAGGTCAATGTCACCGACATATGCAGCGCCAGCTTCTCGAGCCTCATCTGCTTTCTCACCCTTAGCGAATACAAGTACCTTCTTCTCTTCTGAGAATTGGTGAGGAAGCACGACAGTATCACGTACTGACTGACTTCGCTTGATATTCAATTTGATTGAGAGTTCGACTGTCTCATCGAATTTTGCGTAAGCAGCATCTTTGACAAGATTCAATGCATCATTGATCTCATAAAGAGCCTCACGATCAACCTTCTTAAACGCTTCTTGATATTTCTTACCACGTTTCATAAGTTATCCCTCCACCTCGACACCCATAGAACGAGCTGTACCTGCAATAATACTGATAGCAGCATCAATATCATTTGCATTCAGGTCGGGCATCTTCAATTCAGCGATCTCTTTTAGTTGATCTCTTGTGATTTTTGCGACTTTCACCTTGTGCGGTTCTCCAGAACCCTTAGCTATTCCGCAAGCCTTTTTAATAAGTACAGCTGCAGGTGGAGTCTTCATGATGAATGAAAAACTTCGATCCGCGTAGACCGTAATAACAACGGGAACAGTTAATCCTGCTTCGATGTTCTTAGAACGATCATTAAACTGCTGTACAAACTGTGGTGCGCTTACACCATGAGGTCCAAGTGCTGGACCTACCGGCGGTGCCGGTGTAGCTTTTTGAGCTGGTACTTGCAATTTAACAATTGCAGTAACCTTTTTCTTAGCCATAACAGTTCTCCTTCACATGAAACCAATGTTTCATGCTGGTACTAGCGCCCGTCAACGACAGGCTCCCAACAATTCCTAAGACAGCAAAAGCCCCTTAGGAAGGGGTACTATATATGTAAAATCATATATGTCAAATATCAGGTTCAAAGGCATAAGAGCCCCTGAACTATCGTTCTTTGATTAGATCTTCTCTACTTGAAGGAACCCTAGTTCCACAGGAGTAGATCGACCAAAGATCCCAACCATAACTTTAAGTTTAGCTCTCTCATCATTGACTTCTTCCACCGTTCCGGCGAATGTATCAAATGGTCCATCGACTATCTTAACTTTCTCACCTACAGTGAAAGACTGCTTAGGTCTGATGTTCTTATCAGATTTGATATCTCCAGATCTCTGGAAGATAGCCCTAGCCTCTTCATCGCTGATAGGTTGTGGCTTTGCACCATCTCGAGCTCCGACAAATCCGGTAACACCCTGAATCCTCTTGATCATAGAACATGGATATTTCCAACCCAGATTCGGGAGGTCCATCTCTAGAAGGATATATCCAGGGAGAATCTTCTTAAGAACTACCTTACGCTTGCCATCTTTGACCTCAATGACTTCCTCTGCAGGAACTCTGATGTCAAAGACTGTCTCAGCGATCTTAGGATCTTCCATCAATTTCCTGATGGTTCTCTCGATCTTATTCTCATATCCAGAATATGTGTGAACTACATACCAACCCTTAGCCATAATTTCTCCAAACCTTCTAGTTGTCTAAACTAGAATATAAGATACAGACCCTCAAGAAGAAGATAATCGACTAGTCCTAGGACAACAGCAAAGATGAGAGTCGATACTAGAACAACCTTGGTTGAAGAGATAACGGTCTCACGTGTAGGCCAAACGACTTTCTTCATTTCGAGGTAACTTTCTTTCAGGTATTTCATCAATTTTTTCATACTTTCTCCGATAGAATAAGAAAAAAAGCAGGTCAGGAAGGATTCGAACCTTCAACATCCGGTTTTGGAGACCGGCGCTCTAACCGTTAGAGCTACTGACCTATTATTAATTCTTACTATTTGATCTTCGTTTCTTTATGAACAGTGTGTTTCCTGTCAAACTTACAGTATTTTTTCAACTCAAGCTTACCTTGGATGTTTCTCTTGTTCTTCGAAGTTGTATAGTTCTTTCTTTTACATTCGGTACACTGTAGAGCAATCTTCTCAACAGGTCCTTTCTTCTTACTTGCCATTATCGTCTCCCAATCTACTAGTATAACCATATTTAGCAATAGATGGTGTAACACCATCCTATCTGCATCGTCTTAAGAGCCTCCGACCGGATTCGAACCGGTGACCCCCACCTTACCATGGTGGTGCTCTACCGACTGAGCTACAGAGGCCTGAGTACTGAAGCTTTCACGCTGCTGTTTTCTCAAGCAGAGATAAAACCACGTAGGGTGAAAAATACCAAAGCAATGCCTTTTTGTCAAGGGATTTTAGAGATAGTGGAGAAAATAGGATGTGAATCTTTTTCCTGTCCTGAAATCACCAGATGATTATTACCGATAAATAGATTCTCACACCCGCTATAGTTGGTTTCTCAAAAGAAAACCCTATCTCCTTATTGCTATGTAGGACTCCTATCCCTAAGGGCTCAATCTTCACGAATAGATATGGTAACCATACTACAGATATTGAAGTGGAGCAATCTTTATGTGTATAGTATGACATAAACTAGCTAAACAGGTTTATTCGTGGAGGATATCATGGATTCAATGCATATAAGATTCGATAACGACAGCGAATCAATCAAATGGGATTTTGCTGAACATCTGATGTATTCGCTAGGACGCGATCGCTACACAGCAACTGACAGAGATCGGTTCAAGGCTCTCGCTTTGGCCGTACGTGATAGGATCGTTCATCAATGGACACAGACACAGCAGACACACCACAACAAGAACGTAAAGAGAGTCTACTACCTCTCCCTTGAATTCCTTATGGGTCGTGCAGCAACTAACAATATCAACAACTTGGGACTCGAGAAAGAGTTCAAGAAGGCCTTAAGTGATCTAGGATACTCCTATGAGGAGATCATCGATAATGAAGTCGATGCAGGACTCGGGAACGGAGGACTTGGAAGGCTCGCAGCCTGCTTCCTAGATTCCATGGCAACCATGGACCTACCAGCCTATGGCTATGGTCTACGGTATAACTACGGAATATTCCGACAGAAGATCGAGAATGGGTATCAGCTCGAACAGCCGGATGACTGGTTACGATATGGGAACCCATGGGAGATCGAACGTTCTGAGCTAACCATCCCGGTCAAATTCGGGGGATATACGAAAGCTATCACCGAGAATGGAAGAACCTATTATAAATGGCTTGATACTACCAATGTGATCGGTATCGCATACGATGTCCCTATCGTAGGGTTTGGTGGGAAGACCATCAATACTTTGAGATTATGGAGTGCCCGAGCTGCAGAGGATTTCAACTTCCAGGACTTCAATGACGGTGATTATGTTGAAGCGGTCCGGTCGAAGGTGATGGCAGAGAACCTCACACAGGTCCTCTACCCTAATGACAACCTCTACCTTGGGAAAGAGCTTCGATTACGACAGCAGTACTTCTTCGTTGCCTGCTCTCTTGCAGACATCATGAGAAGATTCAAGAAATCAGGCTCACCCTGGAAGGACTTCTCCCAACATGCAGCCATTCAGATGAATGATACTCACCCATCACTTGCAGTACCTGAGCTCATGAGAGTCCTTGTCGATGAAGAGGGACTCAGTTGGGATGAGGCGTGGGAGATAACCGTTACCACCTTAGGCTATACCAACCATACACTCATGCCAGAAGCGATCGAGAAGTGGCCAGTCGAGATGCTCGAGAAGAATCTGCCAAGACATCTACAGATCATCTTCGAGATCAACCACCGATTCCTCCAACAGGCGATCACCTATTTCCCTGGCGATAGCAAGGCGATCGAGAAGGTCAGCATCATCGAAGAGGGCGGCGGTAAACACATCAGGATGGGAAACCTCTGTATCGTCGGATCTCATTCGACCAATGGTGTTGCAGCCCTCCATACAAAACTGCTTCAGAGCAGGATGTTCCCTGAGATGGCACAGATCTTCCCTGAACGATTCAACAACAAGACGAATGGGATCACGCAGAGAAGATGGTTACTCCATTCGAATCCACCACTAGCAGACCTGATCACTGGATCTATCGGTGATGGCTGGATCAAAGATTTCAATCAGATCTCAAAGCTCAAACCATTTGCTGAAGATACTGGATTCCTCGACACCTTCGATACGGTAAAACTCCGAGCGAAGAAAGAGGCTTCTAACTATCTCAAATCTGAGTTTGGCTGGTCAGTCGATCCATATAGCATCTTCGATGTTCAGGTGAAGCGAATACATGAGTACAAGCGACAACTGCTCAATGCTATCCATATCGTCATGATCTACACTAGACTCAAAGAGAACAAACCCGCTGATTTTCATCCGCTGACATTCCTCTTTGGGGGAAAAGCAGCACCAGGATATATGATTGCAAAACTGATCATCAAACTGATCAACAACATCTCAAATGTCGTGAACAACGACAGGAGCCTTGATG
>CAZLZY010000167.1:0-5645 GCA_964564075.1 uncultured Spirochaetales bacterium | reverse complement strand
GTCGCCGTGATACTATCTACTCCGGTCTGTGGAGTCGAGATCAGGAATGCAGTGACTGCGGGTCTTGAAGCACCAGAATCTTCAAGATAGACACTCGTCGGTATCACGCTACAGGAGCAAAGCGGTAGAGGTACTCCAAAGAGTGAAGCTTTCAAGATAGAACCAAGAGAGGCTCTTCCTATATGGTGACTGATCAGAGAGGCATCTATCGTTACCGATAGGATCCCAGCAATACTCATACCGAGTATTAGATAGGGGGCCATCTCTAAGAAGAGAAAGAATACATCAGTGAAGAATAATAAAATAAGACTCATTTTTGTCCCTCTTGTATATGGTGTATACCAATCTTAAGAATATCGAAGATATGGTGGTCATCGAGAGAATAGAATACCTTCCTTCCCTCTTTTCGGTATGTGACTAATCTCAGAATACGAAGAGTCGAAAGCTGGTGGCTAATAGTGGCCTGCTGTATTCCGAGCTCCTCTGTTATTGATTGTACGTTCTTCTCTCCCTGTGAGAGAAAGAACAGGATTCTCAATCTGGTAGGATCTCCAAAGGTCTTGAAGAACTCTGAAAGATCTAAGATCTCCTCCTCTACTGGTATCACATCAAACCGATGGTCATCACTCATAGCATATCTCCTTGATCCTTTATATATGTATATATGCACATATATACATATTTTGTCAATTGGTTTTCAACCTTTATTCCCATTTCCTTCTATGTACAGTATGATGTTCTCCATAGATATATACGATCTCTGGAGGAAATAATGGAAAAGATCACCCCAAAGACTCACACGATAGGATGGATAGGTACCGGTGTCATGGGACGATGGATGTGCCAACACGTAATCGATTCAGGTTATAAAGCGATTGTTCATAACAGGACAGCTTCAAAAGCTCAACCACTGCTTGATGCAGGAGCCATATGGGCTGACAGCCCTGAGGAGGTCGCTAGCAAGGCTGATATCATATTCACGATCATTGGATACCCTAAAGATGTTGAGAACGTCTACGGGGAACTTCTCGTATCGGTTAGAGCGGGTACTATATTAGTCGATATGACAACGACTAAGCCATCTCTAGCAGTCAGTATCGCAAAGAGAGCTGTAGACAGAGCTGCTCACTTCATCGATGCTCCAGTCTCCGGTGGAGATGTGGGAGCTCGAGAAGCTCGACTTGCGATCATGGCAGGAGGAGATGAGGAAATCTTCAATTTGATCCTTCCTCTTTTTGAAGTGATGGGAAAGAACATCGTCTATGAAGGGATCGCAGGTAGTGGGCAGCATACCAAGATGTGTAACCAGATCACTATCGCAGGGACGATGATCGGAGTCAGTGAAGCTCTTCTTTATGGCTATAAAGCTGGTCTTGATATGGATAGGATGTTAGGGACTATCAGTAAAGGGGCTGCAGGTTGCTGGACCTTAGATAACCTTGCACCACGAGTGGTGAAGAAGGACTTCGCACCAGGTTTCTTTGTTGATCATTTTATCAAAGATATGGGTATCGCTTTAGAAGAGGCGCAGAGCATGGGACTATCCCTACCGGGATTGGCTCTTGTTCATCAGCTCTACCTAGCTGTACAGGCATCTGGGCATGGCCTTGACGGCACTCAAGCTCTCATTGGGGCATTAGACAGATTATCTGCTACAGGAATCTTCGAGTGATCCCCTCTTTCTTACGGGCAGTTCGTACGATCGAATCCATGATCGGACGGACTAGTCCTGGAGCGATCTGATTCAGAAGATAGATCATATTCCCAGAGAATCCTGGGATCATAAGGAATCTGTTACGTTTTACCCCTCGCCCAAAGGACGCTGCAACCCCAGCTGCACTCATGAGCTTCGCATTCCCTGATATCGCATAGGTCTCTGGAGGTTTAGTCTTGTTCTCCTCTACGAGCTGAGGAGTATCCGTATCGGGAGGACAGAGAACAGATACCCTGATCCCCTCTGGCTTAAGCTCATTTCTCAATGCTTGAGAGAAACCGATGATACCGAATTTCGAGGCGCTATAGGAGGTATACCCATAGGTTCCGATAAAACCTGCCATCGATGAAACGTTCACGATCCTACTTCCAACCTTCATGAAGGGTACTGCGGCTTTTGTAACGGCTATCGTCCCGAGAAGATTGGTCCTGATCGTTTGTTCAAAGACCCCGAGATCAAGATCATAGAAGTGATCAGGATGAGCTATTCCCGCATTATTGATAAGCATATCAGGAGCACCAAATGTTTCAATAGCTTTTTTGATGATATCAGAGACCGCATCAATCTTCGAGACATCAAGAACCTGAGTATGACATGATTGCTTGCCGATCTGTTTCTGAGCTGTTAAGAGTTTCTTCTCGTTTCTCGCAAGAAGGACTACCCTCCCGCCCTCTCGGACAACCAACTCTGCTATCGCAAAGCCTATACCACTCGAGCCACCAGTGATATAAACTGTTCCCCAGGAAAAATTCCCCATAATATCCCCTTTTATTGTATTATTTCTGTATAAATATACAGGAATAGTACCATCTTGCCAAAACTCTTAAATTTTTATACAATAATACAAAAGAAGTAGTAAAGTCACTACACCTAGATTATACTGAGAATGCGAATAATGAAAACACTATATGCATAATAACTTACTCCTTAGCATACCATACGAGTAACAAGAGTCCTTTAGCAGTCTAGCTGTTAGGGACATACTATACAGTATCACAACCTCTTATTAACTAAGAGGTTGGATAATCTTCCCACTAGCAACACCAGAAAAGGAGGGAGTACTAGCATATGAAGAAAGCAAAACTCTTTATTGATGACAAAGAAGTGTATGAGTTCCCGGTTCAAGAAGATAATATGGGGGGTAAATCTCTCGATATCAGGAATCTGAGAAAAGATACCGGCATGATCACCTATGATCCAGGTTTCGGTAATACAGGATCCTGTCAGAGTGCCATCACATTCCTTGACGGAGAGAAAGGTATTCTCCAGTATCGTGGTTATGCGATCGAAGATCTCGTTGAGAAATGTGATTTCGTCGAAGTAGCATATCTACTCATCCATGGGGCATTACCAGACTTGAAAGAACGTCATAAGTATCAGGAGTTGTTGAATAACCACTCGATGCTTCATGCCGATATGATGGACTTCTTCAGGGGTTATCCAGATCATGCACATCCCATGTCTATCTTATCAGCAATGGTCGTATCACTTTCAGCATTCTACCCTGAGATAGATCTTGATGAAGATCCTGAAGCTCAGATGGATCTTAATGTGACAAGACTCCTCTCAAAGATGCGAACGATCGCTGCAGTCACCTACAGGAAACTCAATGGGATGGATTTCGTGAATCCAAGCTATAAGTACTCCTATTGTGCGAACTTCCTCAATATGATGTTCAATTCTCCTGTACGGGAGTATATTCCGAACCCTGTCCATGTTAAAGCTATTAACAAACTGTTGATCCTTCATGCAGATCATGAGCAGAACTGCTCTACTACTGCAGTTCGTCTTATTGGATCTTCTGAAGCAAGCCTCTACGCTGCAGTCTCTGCAGGTATCTGTGCTCTTTGGGGACCAAGACACGGGGGAGCTAACCAGGCCGTGATCGAGATGCTTGAACAGATCAGAGATGATGGTATCACCGTAGAAGAGGCGATCGCTAAAGCTCAGGATAAGGATGACCCCTTCAGATTGATGGGATTTGGACATCGTGTCTACAAGACTTATGACCCAAGAGCTAAGATAGCGCGAAAACTCTGTAAAGAGGTACTTGATGATCTCGGTAAGAGTGATGAACTGCTTGATATCGCAATTAATCTAGAACAGCAGGCTTTGAAGAACGAATATTTCATCGAACGTAACCTCTATCCAAATATAGATTTCTATACGGGTATCATCTTCAGAGCAATGGGGATCCCTACTAATATGTATACCGTCATGTTCGCATTAGGACGACTTCCCGGTTGGATCGCCCACTACCTAGAATGGCACCATGACCCATATGAGAAGATCGGTCGTCCAAGACAGCACTATATTGGACCTACCCCTAGACAGGTCGTTCCGATCGAAAAACGATAATACCAAAAAAGCTGCAGATTTTGATCTGCAGCTTTTTATTTGTGTTCAGAGGTTCATCTTACTGTCTATAGTGTCAGATAGAGGTCTAGAATATCTCCACAAGCATTCTTATCAACGTGAGCGATCTTCATCTCTCTACCGGCATTCTCCAGTGAATTGGAGGAATGCGCAGCGTTTACCATAATATTGCTTCCATATTCTCTCCTGATCGTCCCACCAGGGGCCTTTGTCGGATCGGTTGGTCCTAAGACCTCTCGTACATTATGTACTGCATTCTCACCTTCATAGACTAAGACCATACATTTGACTGTGCCGGGTTTCTGTAGGTCCTCTACAGGACATTCATCACCCCGAACACCTGTCATGAACTCTATGACCTGTTGGAACTGGTCTTCGGCATATTCACTGCCAAACCCTTTTGCTAGGATCTCTGGAAGTGCATCGCTGAGTGGTATTTTGAATTCTGATTCTAAGATAGCTTTTGCTCTCTCTCCGATCACCATGGCATATTTACTCTTTAGAGAGATACGTAAGGGCTTATAGAAATCCATTGCTTGTGCTACAGACATACGTAGTAACTTCATACCTATGATACGCGCTCCCGTTCGAGAGAACATATCTAAGATGGTTCCAGGTTTTGCAGAGGCATGAGCCCAGTTATCTGGTTTTATGATAACAAGAGTCCTCTCAATCTTCTCAGGGTTTTGATAGGACATGTTCTCAACGATATTATTCTGAGTCTGAAGGAACTTAGCGAATAGCTTTATATTATCATCCGCGACATTCTGAGATCTTGGAGTGAGTACTGCAGGTTCGAAATAGAGGACCTTCTTTGGATCATTCGGATCGAATATGAGGTCAGCGTAGGTATCCCTGATAGTCTCACCTGTCACTGATTCTATACTTCGGTTCTTTGCATAGAGAGCGCCACAGATATCTGAGAGCTTCTTACAGGGGTCATCCCCTTGAAACAGTAGGAGAAGAGCTCTATGAGGTCTTCCTCCATAAGGTCCGAGATTATTACGGATATAATCAGCGAGAAGCTCTGCAGCCCAAGGGTTAGAAGAATCCTCTAATTGGAGGATATGTTGGGCATATTCTTCGGCAAAAGCTTTATCTGGTGCGATCATCTGAGCCCCTACGAGATCAAGGTCCAAACGAGAAAGCAGTCTTGAGAGAACTCCACCAGTACGGCTCTTTGCTACGGTATAGGGTGAGATCAATACATATGATAGTGAATTTTTTATCATGAAGAAGACTCCTTTCGTTAATCGTTACTTGTATCATAGCGTTAATCTTTAGCGTATGTCCACAGGTAATGTATCTTGAAGGAAAAGCAAATTATCACACCAGTCTTAGATACAGAATAACCTCGATGTTTCACCTACCATCCTATATTTCAATTATTGGTTTAATAGCCTCTTTCAGGCAAATACCCATATCTAAGAGGAAATACTATGATAGATACTGCAGAGCCTTGAGCAGGAACTGAGGTTTACCGGAGCTTCCTGATTTGAAGACGACTGCTATAGGTTCTTCATACAGAGCTAGACCATAGGGAAGACCAGGTTCG
>CAZLZY010000166.1:0-5703 GCA_964564075.1 uncultured Spirochaetales bacterium | reverse complement strand
CACCCTTTCCAACCTGTCTCGATCTTCTTAGCTGTATATGAACGTCCAGGATACCGTTTAGCTGCATCATGAAGCATACTAATTACTGTTCTCATTGTTTGTTCCCTTTGTACTTTGAATGATTTTCCTTGTCTGAACTTAGCAGTTATTATTTTGACATTATACCGCAGTCTGACAAGATTGACCAGTAAAAGCATAGTTTCTTACACTGTGCTTCCTCATGTCTAGTGATTACCATCTCTAGTATGAGTGAATATCTAGGACAAGTAAAACTACCAGTAAGGGCAGGTATTCGTATCAGTGGTACAAAAAACTTCCCCTTTTTTGAACCATCTTTTTTCCGGTATCATGGTATACTAACCTATAAGGAGGCTATCAATGAAACGTTGTTCGATTATTTTTCATAGTGTTTGTGGTAACTGCTATATTATTGCATCAGCATTCAAAGATGCACTGGTAGCAGAGGGGCTTGATGCTCGTCTGTACCGTGTTGAAGATGCTGACCATCATATTTGGGCAAATCAACTTGAGAGTGCCAATGACTATTATGAAGATATTTCAAGTCTACCCATAGCCAATTCTGAGACATTACTAAAGAGTGACCTTATCGTATTAGGAAGCCCAACATATTTTGCTAACGTATCTGCCGAGATGAAACAGTTCATGGATTCATCATCTATCTATTTTGATGATGGACTATTATCTGGTAAGTATTTTGCCTGTTTTACCAGTTGTTCCCTGATCGAAGGGGGAGGAACGTTATGCCTACAGAGTATGATCCATTATGCTCAGCATATGGGACTTATCCATATTCCTCTTGGACGACAGGTGAATCATATCGATGACAAACAACCCGTCTCTGGTATATTGCATTGTGCAGGGAAACAGAGCAGTATCAGACCATCTTCAAAGCTGGGTGAAGTATTGAGTTTTTACGCAAAAATCCTTGCTGAACCGGTTAAAAACAGAGAATAACCACTAAGAGACCGGATCCTCCGGTCTCTTTCCTATTACTAATTCTTAGAGAAGAACCCACGAATAAGTTGTTTTGTTCTGCTCCAGAAACCCAATCCATATTTTTCTGTAATATCACGGGTAGCTCGTTCGACCGTCATAGCTTCGCCATACTTCTTCTTCAGTTCTTCCCAATAACGTATGATCCACATATACATATCACCCTCAGTTCTTCCAGGGAACTTCGAAAGGATCTTGTCTCTCCGGACCTCTTGAATGATTGGCATATAGACGTTCTCATACCATGACTCGGAAGCTTCAAGAAATGCTAGTTCTCCATCACTCTTCTCATTCAGATAGTATTTATGTACTTCAATATGGTGAAGCATCTCGGTATATCTACCAGGTGCAGAGAAGTTTATCTTACTGATCTCCATATCTCCGATGATATGGTACTCTTTGAGAAATCTCTTTCGCTCATAGTCGATGACCTTCTTCTTTAGCTTTGCCATGGTCATACCCGGCTCAGGGGTTATCTCTGTTCCAAGTTCTACAATAGAAGCATCAATGAACTCGACACCTCGAGTCTTAGCAACAGAGACTCTATGATTCCCATCTCGAACAAAGTAGGAGTCTCCGATCTTATAGACATTTACCGGAGGTAGATCAACATATTGAAGATGAGCTCTATCGATACTCTGCCATCTTGATCTAAGCATCTCTTTCTTTGGAAGAAACGTCCTGTTGAAATCTTGATAACGACCTTCTGAACCTATGATCTTCTTGATCTCTATCGGTTTCACACCAATATAGGTCTCAGTCTTAGGTTTTAACAGTTCTTTGACATCATACAATGATAAAAGGTCTCGTCTTTTCATCTGTAGGACAGATACGAAGAGATCGAAATTCGCCTTTATCCTTGCTTTTGAGAAATCTTCCTGCGCTTGTTGCATCGATGCAGTTCCCATATCAGTCCTCGATCTCAAGAATATAGCTCTTGAATACATTTATCACCTGTGTCTGATGATAGGTATCTACCCGCTTCTCATTCATATCGAGCAGATGAACATGTCCATGTAGAAGATATCTAGGTTTGAAGACTCTCATGAACCACAAGAAAGCTTTGAACCCACGATGGCATCTATCTGGCTTGTCATGTATCCCTAGTGGAGGGGCATGTGTCACCACGATATCGACCCATCTCCCATAACGCAGGCGAAAGTAACACATCTTCGGGATTCTTGCAATGATCTTCAGGTACATCTGGAACTCAGAATACTGATTCATTCCATTATTATACCGAAAACTCCCTCCAAACCCGGTAAGGATCAGCCCGGTCTTCTTATCACGTCTCACCTTCTCACAGATACAGGTCGAACCAAAGTAGTTTCTTGCATAACTATTATAGCCAGACTCCATGACATGCTCAGCTTCACTCTTGATGAAATGTTTATATTGATTCAGATGGTGATTACCAAAGACGAAGTAGAGCCGCTTGTTCAACGAACTGACAATGAATCCATAGTATTTCATCCTCAGATCTCCGGCAGCTATGATAAAGTCTATATCTTTATACCGTTCCTTCACATTCTTGGAATAGACTAATGGGTCCTTTTCATCTGATATACATAAGATCTTAGCCATATTCTTCTAACCTTCTGTTTTATTATAACAATACCGTTCAATGATCGCTTCATGTTGAGGGAATAAGGTGATCAGATCAGAGAACTCTCCATGGGTATAGGAAGCATCCGAGTATGCAGGAACGACTGTACAGCCACATAAGGCATAACCATTATCTGAATCTTTGATTCTTGTTCCCTGCCATACACCAGAGGGAACTACAGCCATCCTTAGCTGACCCTTACTTGGATCTGCTCCCAAGAGGAGCCTCTTCAACTCACCATTGGGGAAAATCAGAATCTGTTCTACTGGGTCACCGTTATAGAAGTGCCAGATCTCATCTCCAGTAAGCTTATGCATCGAGGAGAAAGAGTCTTCACTCATCATATAATAGATAGAAGAGGCTCCAGCATGTTTCTCATTATGTTCTTTTAGAGGGTATATCCTTTTGAAAAAGCCCCCTTCTGGTAATAGAGGAAGTAGCTCATACGTTTTGATCATATCCTCAAAGTGAGATCTATCATCTACCATATAGCTATGTTCCCCTTTTAATAGACTTGAGAATTCCTCTCATACCGTGACCCCAAGTCCTGAACCTAAGGTACCAGATGTACTTAAAAAAACACCGGAATCTCTCCCGGTGTCATGATTGCTACTTTTAAGCTTTCCTATCTTCCGATAGCTGCTCTTGAAGTTTCGATCGTTCTCTTTCCAGCTTTGATGTCAGCAATAGCCATAGCTACTTCATCTTTGACTGCCTGTGGAACAATAGCGTCATGTGTATGGAATGATGAGAGTCCTACTGCATCTTCTTTGATACCATAGATAACATCTCCACCCACGGCTGTTCCCTCAACTACATCTTTGATTACGAGGAAAGCTGACTGTGTAACACCCTTAGTTGCTGATGTAAGAACAGTATCAGGAGATACTGCGTTCTGGTCAGTATCAACACCGATAGCAAAGACACCTTGTTCGTTACAAGCCTGAATAGCTCCGATTCCTGATCCACCAGCTGCCTGGAAGATAATGTCTGCACCCTGCTCGATCATTGAGAGAGCTGCTTCTTTTCCTTTGGCACTGTCTGTGAATGAATCAACGATTATTGAGAGTACTTCACAGGTAGGGTTCACATAATGAACACCCTGAATGAATCCAACTTCGAATTTCTCTACTGGGGGAATCAACATGCCAAGAACGACACCTACGACATTCTCATCATTGAGTTTGTCAGATTTGTCAGCATATTCTTTTGTCATCATACCAGCTACGATACCTGCAAGGTATCCTGCTTCATGTTCGTTGTACTGGATACCGATGAAGTTATCTGGAGCTGCTCCCCAACCACCAATATCGATTCCTGCGAACCACTTGTCTGGATAGTTTGCTGCAACCTCTTTTACTGCTTCATCCATGAGGAATCCAACAGCGAATACAACATCTGATCCATCTTCAGCAAGTCCTGCCAAGTTTGGTACATAGTCTGTCATCTGTTTAGACTCGACTACATTGATATCTACACCCAATTCTGTATTAGCTTTAACCAATCCAGCATAAGCACTGTCATTGAATGACTTATCTCCAAGCCCTCCTGTATCAGTAGCCATAGAAGCAGTAAGAACATCACTGTCTTCCTGTGAACCTTCAGCAAATAATGGGGTAACAGCCAAACAAATGAGAATCATAAAAACGATAGCACTTTTTAGACCTTTTTTCATGAATAAATCCTCCTATAAATTCAGTTACAATAACTAATATTTTATTATAAACCTTATCGGTTCAATATAAAAGCACTTTAATCCTCTTTTTCGATGATGAAATCTTTTCCATCAGCTTTTGGAGCTTTCGATTTACGGACTAGCCCTGCTACTGCTGCGACAGTCGCAACATATGGTATGATCGTAAAGATCTCACTCGGTATGGCCAGGTTCCCAGAGATCTGAAGTCGCAGCTGTAATGCATCAGCGAAGCCGAAGAAGAGGGCTGCGATGAAGGACCCTATAGGTGTCCAACCTCCAGAGATCATTGCAGCCATGGCGATGAATCCTCTACCATTAGTCATTCCCTCAGTGAATGTTGCCTGGTTCTCTATTGAGAGATATGCTCCTGCTATACCACCGAGAAGTCCTGAAATAATGACTCCTAGATATCTGATCTTGTATACTGATACACCGATAGTCTCTAAAGCTAGTGGGTGCTCTCCCGCTGCCTTGATATGAAGCCCGACTTTAGTCTTCTTCATGAACCAGGTAAAGAATATTACTGCGATATACATGAAATATACGATCGGTGTCTGCTCGAACATGATAGGGCCGAGAATCGGGATCTTCGATAGCACAGGTACTGCAAAACGATAATCAGCTAACGTATGCATGACTGTATCTGAAGTTCCGGGATGTCCATAGGCTAAGACCATCATATATCGGGTGATACCGAGAGCGAGGATATTGAGTACCGCTCCTGAGACCGTATGGTCTAAGTGTAATGTGACTGTTGCCCATGCATGGATAAGACTATATAGACCCCCAAAAGTAAGACCTGCAAGAAGACCTAACCAAGGAGACCCTGTCAGATACGTGAACCAGAGTGCGAAGAAGGCTCCGACTATCATGATCCCTTCCATAGCGATATTGACTACTCCTGATTTCTCACAGATCGTCGCACCGATTGCTGCAAGAGCGATAGGTGTCGATAATCTGATAGAAGCAGCTAAGAGGTCTACATTGAAAATTTGTGATACTAAGATGAAATCTATCATGCGTTACCTCCCATAGAAGCTAACGCTTCATTCTTTTTCTTACGTCTTCTCTTTATCCTATTCCCAAGATAGGAATAGATATAACGGGCAACGATCAAGAAGAGGACGATGCCCTTGATGATCTCTACGATCGAGTTCGGTGTATCTGTGACACGTACCATATACTGTCCACCAGCATCAAGGACTCCCCACAATAAAGCGGTGAAGATGACACCTATAGGATTGTTTGATGCAAGTAGTGCTACAGAGATACCATTCCATCCATAACCTCCTGAGAGGTTCAGAAATAACTTATGATCAAGTCCAAGGACCTGTACCACACCAGACATACCGGCGAGGAATCCTGAGAAGAGTAGTGCTATGAAGAT
>CAZLZY010000165.1:0-5718 GCA_964564075.1 uncultured Spirochaetales bacterium | reverse complement strand
CACCTCCAAGGAGAATCCTGACACAGGACAGCTCATCATCTCTGGTATGGGAGAACTTCACCTTGATGTCTTAGTGACTCGAATCATGAAGGAGTTCAAAGTAGAAGCCCGAATAGGTAAACCTCAGGTTACCTATAGAGAATCGGTATCTTCTGCACGGACTGAGACTGAGATATTCAATAAGCTCATCGCCAGTAAAGAGAATCATGCAGAGGTAACTCTTGTTGTCTCCCCACAGAATACCGGAGCTGGTAACAGTTATGAGACGAAACTTACAAAACGTGATATTCCCCAGCTACTTCTTGATGCTATAGAACGTGGTGTGACAAACTCTTTCAGATCTGGTATTCAGTATGGTTATCCTATCACTGATGTGAAAGTTGAACTTATGAAGGTTGGATATAACGAATTGACGGCATCAGAACTTGCCTATGAGGCTGCAGCCTCTATGTGCTTCGACACAGCCTGTAGGAATGCAAGTCCGATCCTATTAGAACCTGTCATGAAGGTCGATATCATGAGTCCTAAGGATAATGTCGGAGATGTCATCAGCCATCTGACTTCTATCGGAGGGATCATTGAATCACTAGAGAGTAAACTAACGATCGACCATATCAGAGCACAAGCTTCATTAGTGAACATGTTCGGATATTCGACTAAACTTAGATCTCTAACTCAAGGTCGAGGTACGTTCGCGATCGAATTTCACCATTTCTCACCTAAAACCCTTTAGAATTGTGTTTATGATTAATTAGTTACGTATAAATAGTTTAAAAAATACTAGCAAGCATTAGGCTTTTTGCCATAATGCTTGCTTTTTTTTATTGTTGACATATGGTCCTACGCATCTTACAGTTACATTTGACTTAAACACAATTTTAAGGAGGATTATATGAGTTTAACCAGCGCAAATATAAGAAATATTTCAATTGTTGGTCACAACGGTACTGGTAAAACCACCTTGTTAGAGCATATGCTCTACTATAGTGGTGTCATCTCTCAAGCCGAAACTGTGGATTCTGGTAAGACGGTAAGTGATTATACTGATGAGGAGATCAATCGTCAAATCTCTATCCACTCCTCCCTTTCCTGTTTCAACTGGAAAGAGAAAGCCTTTAATGTTTTAGATACTCCGGGCACAGCAGACTTCGTAGGTGAAGTCGTCTCATCTTTCAGAGCCTCAGAATCAGCATTGATGATTCTTGATGGTCGAGCCGGTGTACAGATCGAGACTATCAAATTATGGCGAAGATTGAATAAACGAAATATGCCACGAGTCATCTTTATCAATAAGATGGATCTCGATAGAGCAAGTTTCGATTCATCCTTTGATGACCTAACTCATAAATTCAAAAAAACATGTGTTCCTGTGACTATTCCTGTAGGATCAGGTGACGACTACCGTGGAGTAGTTAACTTAATAGAGAATAAAGCTTATCTCATACCTGAACCAGGACAGAAAGATGGTGCATCTGAGATCCCTGAAGATCTGAAAGAACTCGTTGAAGGATATCGATTGACTCTGATCGAGACTGCTGCAGAAGGTGATGATGATCTTCTTGAAAAATATTTTGAAGTTGGTACTTTGACACCTGAGGAGATTAGAAAAGGTTTGTTAGAGGGTCTAAGAGAAAATAGGATCGCTCCAGTTCTCTGTGGTAGTGCTGCAAAGAACAATGGTATCGTATCTCTCTTGAACTTCCTTTCGATGGCAGCTCCCTCTCCAGATCAGATCAATGAAAAGATCCTTGAAGATGATGAAGAGAAATCCCTTCCCGTCCATGTTGATGATGCTCCTTCTTTATTCTCATTCAAGACCACAATAGATCAGTTCTCTGGAAAACTCTCTTTCATCAAAGTAGTAACTGGTAAGATCGCTGGTGATACAGAGTTGGTAAACCCCCATATTGGGAAGAAAGAGAAACCAGGGAAACTTTATAAATCCGTTGGTAAGAAACTCATAGAGGTAAAAGAGCTTATTGCAGGTGATATCGGAATCATCTCTAAATCTAACTCACTAGCTACGAATGAGACCTTCTGTTCTCCTGAACTAAAATATACCTTCATACCTCTCGCCCTACCTCATCCGATCTTCTCTCTGACGATCGCTGCTGGAGATAAGAAATCTGAAGATAAGATGAACGCATCTCTCCATAAAGTCACGGAAGAAGATCTGACTTTCCAGTTGAACTTCAATAAAGAGACAAAAGAGAACGTCATCGCAGGCATGGGAGAACTTCATCTTAATATGATCCTAAATAGGGTCAAGGAAAAGAATAAGATCACGATCGTGACTAACGTACCAAAAGTTGCATATCGTGAGACTATCACTAAGGCTGCAACTGCGGAATATTCTCATAAGAAACAGTCTGGTGGACATGGTCAGTATGGAAGAGTCATCTTCAATGTAAAACCTCTTCCACGTGGAGAATACTATAGCTTCAAGAACCTGATCAAAGGTGGTTCTGTATCGAAAGGATACATGCCTGGTATTGAAAAAGGTATTCATGAAGCAATGGAAGATGGTTATTTAGCAGGTTATCCATTAGTAGATATCGGAGTAGAGATCATAGATGGTAAAGAGCACCCAGTAGATAGTTCTGAGATGGCTTTCAAACTGGCTGCCAAAGGTGCTCTGAGAGCCTCTATGGAAAAAGCTAACGCAGTCCTTCTAGAACCTATCATGATGTTACATGTATTTGTAGAAGATACCTATCTTGGTGATATACTCTCTGATCTCAGTGGTAAACGTGGTCGAGTACATGGTCAGGAAGATGTTGGTGGTGGTATTCAGGTGATCGAAGCAGAAGTACCTCAATCAGAGATGCTCAAATATGCGATCGATTTGAAGTCATTGACTTCTGGCACAGGTTCTTTCGAATTGGAATTCAACCATTATCAAGCACTCTCAGGTAAAGCTGCTGAGGAAGTGATAAAGAATTCACAAGCTGATAACGAATAGACTTTGAAATTATATAACCAATTAGGGGTACTGTGTAACAGTACCCCTTTATCTATTTTCTTGTGAACCATAGTTCTCTGATCTCATGATCTTTAACCAGCCCTTTTGATTCGAATCTTGTTCTAGGACGCCATGTTATAGGGTCTGCATACTCGTCAAAACTGTTCTGAAGTAGTTTCTCCCCAGAGTACACTTCAAGCATCTGTTGGGCATAGGGTACCCAATCAGTCACAGAATAAAGGTACCCACCCTTCTTCAGTTTTGATGTGAGTAGTTCTATGAATTCTTGTTTAATCAATCTTCTTTTATGATGTTTCTTCTTGGGCCAGGGATCAGGAAAGAAGATATGAAAGCCATCTATACTCCCATCTTCGATCATCATCTCCAACACCTCTACTGCATCATGCTCTATGATCTTCAGATTCTTCAACTGATGAATATCGATCTCACTCAGAAGTTTACCTACCCCAGGTCTATGAACCTCAATACCAATGAAATTTATCTCAGGGAAATCAGCAGCGATCTTTGCAGTAGTCAATCCCATACCGAAACCAATCTCGATAATGGTCTTCTGAGGTATTTCAAATTCTGTTTTAAGATTAAGAGGTGATTCAGTGAATGAGATCACATGATCATCATAGAAGTCCTCTAAAGCTCTCTGCTGAAGATCACTCAATCGGCCTCCACGGATTATGAAGCTCTTAATTCTTCTATCTTCGGGTTTCTCATTCTCCATCTCTCAATCCTTATAATAAACGCTGTAATTTTTCTAATATAAACAATGATTTATCTTTTAACGATACTGCTTCTGTCTTAAGAAGCATGATATTAGGTGATTTATGGTCAATAGTTACCTGACCATTGCTTTCCCTAATAAGTTGCAACACCCTCTCGATCGAGATAGCTGCGACCTTTGCGAACTCTGCCGAGACCGTTCCTCTCCTCTCTTTCAAGCTGAATACTGATAACCTCTTACATAAGATCTTCAATTCTGCGATATAGAGAAGATTCGTCATATCTTCAGGCATCTTACCAAATCTATCTTCAAGTTCAGCCTCTAACAACATCAGATTCGTCTGAGTTGAAATGGACGCGATCTTCTTGTAGATATCGAACTTGACACTTGGGTCTTTTATATACTCATCTGGGATATAACCTGAATAATCTAGGTCTAGGTAAACCTCCCTATCCTTATCGGTAGGAAGATCACTAAGATCTGCTATTGCCTCATCAAGGATCCTCAGATACATATCCAGTCCTACAGCTGACATCTGACCATGCTGTTCTCTTCCGAGCAGATTCCCGGCTCCTCTGATCTCCATATCCTTCATCGCGATCTTAAAACCGGAACCAAGGTCTGTATGTTCAGAGAGGATCTTCAATCTCTTCATGGCGATCTCAGAAAGAACATGTCGATTCGGATAGAGCAGAATGGCATAGGCCTCTTTATTCGAACGACCTACTCTTCCTCTTAATTGGTATAACTGACTGATACCATAAATATCTGCTCTATCAATGATGATCGTATTTACGTTCGGTATATCGATCCCGTTCTCTATGATCGTTGTAGCAACAAGAACCTGATAAGCCCCATGTACGAAACCTCTCATCTTCTCCTCGATCTCCTCAGCCTCCATCTGCCCATGGGCAAAATTTACTGAGATCTCAGGGACGATCCTCCGAAGCATCATATGGACCTCTTCTAGTGTCCTGATCCGGTTATGTAGGAAGAACACCTGGCCACCTCGAGCAACCTCTTTTCTGATCGCTTGAGCGATGAGTTCTTCATCGAACTCTTCGATAGTCGTTTTGATCGGTCTTCTCTGGAATGGAGGAGTAGTCAATAATGACATCTCTCGAATCTTGAGAAGAGACATATAGAGTGTTCGTGGGATCGGAGTTGCAGAGAGTGCCAAAGAATCCACAGCAGTCCTGAGTTGTTTGATCTTCTCCTTATCTTTAACACCGAATCTCTGTTCCTCATCTACGATCATCAACCCCAGATTCTTGAAATCAATATCTTTTTGGATGATACGATGTGTTCCAATGAGTATATCGACCTTTTGTTCATTGAAAGAAGCAACAGTCTTCTTCTGATCCTTCTTTTTAACAAATCGTGAGAGCATCCCGATAGCGATTGGATAAGAACCTATCCTCTCCTTTAACGTATCGTAGTGCTGTTCAGCAAGAATCGTAGTAGGAGCGAGAAATGCGACCTGTTTCCCAGACATAACAGCTTTGAAGGCTGCTCTTATGGCGATCTCAGTCTTTCCGAAACCGACATCACCACAGATAAGCCGATCCATGGTCTGGGTACTCTCCATATCATCTTTGACATCTTGAATACAGGTGAGTTGATCTTCAGTCTCTTCATAAGGGAAAGCAGCTTCGAACTCATTTTGCCAATCAGTATCTTTTGAAAAAGGGAATCCAGGAGTCTGCTGACGTTTCGCATAGAGCTCAATGAGCATCTCAGCAAGGTCTTCAGCAGATTTTCTAGCCTTGGCTTTACGACCTTCCCAGGACCTCCCACCGATCGTATCAAGTCTAGGGGCCTTACCTTCACTACCGATATATCGCTGTACGAGGTTTGCCTGCTCGATCGGGATGAATATATGATCCTGATTCGCATATTCTATATCGATGTAATCTCGCTCTTTTCCGGCAGCTTTGATCCTATCGATCATGATGAATCTTCCAATACCATAATTGATATGAACCACAAGATCTCCCTGATTCAAGTCTATGAAAGAGTC
>CAZLZY010000164.1:0-5729 GCA_964564075.1 uncultured Spirochaetales bacterium | reverse complement strand
ACCTTCATCTTGAGTTTACTCATTCTAAAACTTTTTTCACCAATATTATTGGAAGATGGTACCTGGTAATCCGTAAAGAATCTCAAGACATCATCCTTCAACTTCCTCAGTCGTTCCAGTAGACTTAAGACCTTCCCTTTCTTCGGTTTTCCCCGTTTCGGTTTCTTCGGTTTCCGGTAGGGGTTTCTATAGATACTTGTATTTCATCTCAACATGTTATACAATAGTATTAACACGATATGTTAATACTTTTAATTCTTAAAGAGTTCTTCATATGATTATATACTTTAGAACAAAGAAACTACAGAAACTGTGTTCACAGACAAAGGAAATGAATAAACATTACAATAAGAAGAATTGCGTGAAACTACGGCGGCGTCTCATGGAACTTACATCAGGTGCCACCCTCTCAACAATCTCTTATCTCCCTCCCCCCCGTTGTCATGAACTAATACATAGAAAGGGAGTCTTCTCAGTCGACCTTGAGCATCCATTACGTCTGCTATTCGTTCCTGCGGATGATCCCATACCAAGAAAAACAGATAATGGTATAGATTTATCCCTTGTCACAGAGGTGGAGATCATTGCCATTGAAGACACCCACGATCCAAAGAACCAAAGGAGAGGTTCACTATGAGTAAAGCACCAAAAGCAAAACGTTTGTATCAGTTTGAACCTGATTATGCAGTGCCTCCAGGAGAAACATTACAGGAGGTTATTGAATCTATGAAGATGACTCTTAAAGAGTTGTCGGTTCGTACTAACATCACAGAGCAGTCTATCATCCGAATGATCAAAGGAGAGCAGCCGATTTCTTTTGATTCTGCAAACAAGTTTGAGATGGTAACCGGAGTCCCCGCTAGATTCTGGAACGATCTTGAGATGCAGTATCGAGAGCAGCTTAGTAAGATCGCTCAGAAAGAGGAAATGGAAAAGAGTATAGCATGGGGAAAGAGTATTCCAATACAAGAACTCATGGATCGGCAGGCTATTCCCCCATCAGCATCACCACCCGAGAGGGTACAGGAAGCTCTACGCTTCTACGGGGTAGCAAGTGTTGCTGCATGGGAGAGACTCTGGAATGATCCCAAAGTTGCTGCAAGGCGATCTGATTGTTTTGAACATCTTCCAGGCCCTGCTACTGCATGGATTCGTCTTGGAGAGATTGAGGCTCATAAACAGATCTGCAGGCCCTACAAGAAAGAGATATTCAGAGACCACCTCCAGAAGATCAGAGAGTTAACTCAAGAAGCTCCATCTGTGTTCATTCCTACCATGCAGAATCTCTGTGCTCAGGCAGGAGTTGCTCTGGTATTAATCCAGGAGATGAAGAAGGTTCCCTGGAATGGCGCTACGAAATGGCTCTCCCCTGAGAAGGCCATGATCATACTGAACCTTCGAGGGAAAGGTGAGGATCTTTTCTGGTTTTCTTTCTTTCATGAAGCTGGTCATGTACTTACCGGAAAGAAACAACATCTCTATATCGCTGAGAACAATGATGATTCACCTGAGGAGAAGAAAGCAGATAGATTTGCATCAGAGATACTGATCCCTGCTAAAAACAATAACCTGATTGCAAGGATACGGTCAAAGAGTGAACTGATCGAGATAGCAGAGAGCCTTGCTATCAGTCCGGGCATCGTGGCAGGTCGATACCGTTTCTTGACTGAGAGATGGGATTATTATAAAGATATGACCAAGAGATTCTGTTGGGACACTCAAGAGAACTAGCCAATAAGCTCTTTCAACATATAATCAATCTATCTCATAGACAGATTGATTATATGTGATTCCAAATCATGTGAAGCTCCTGATCAATCGAAGGAACCGAATCAGTACCTGATTCCCTCATAGGAGCAGACCCTCTCCTCAGCTTTTGCCTTCTATCTAGTAGGTAACCCACATACAGCCTTATATCGCTTCTCTCATTGGGTTCGAGTACGATAAAGATACAAGCATCTCCACGAAGTAGCGAACTATTCGGATCCATCACTGAAGATGAAGTGCAACAAGGTGTTTCTGCCTCTCCTATCCTATTACCCTGAGCATTATTCAAGAAAGAGTAATAACTAGCCTTCACATTCACAGTCTTGATCTCTCCGATGAAAGTAGTATGTAAAAGGAATCCTCATCGGTTTATTATTCAGTGATGCTTTCTTTTCTTTATCTACCATTTTAAAAAAATGCTACGTTCAGGTCTCCTCTCAGAAGGTCCTTTCATATTTTTCGGTTCATGCAGCACAGCTTATACTTCTTACCACTACCACAGGGACAAGGCTCATTTCTTTTTACCTTCTTTGTGGGGTTACTCGGGTTAGCCATGGTATCAGGGAGGGGACCTCTGGGCTTTGCGAAAAGCTCTTGAGGAGTGAATCCATTATTGACCCATAACCGTGAGTTGTTCGAAAGTTCGGAGATCAGGTTAGCTACGATCTCTAGCTCTGAGGGAGAGAGATCTATCCCAAGATCAAAGAACTGCTGGAGCGCTTTTGTCTTTGGGTTTATCTCATTACAGGCGAAAGCCATCTCATTTGCGACGTCTAATGGTGTATGGTAATCGGGAAGTTCTTTATCCTCTAGGAATTTGATGAGTCTATCCTTCTCAGGGCCCGCCTCTCGAAACCCCTCCAGGGCAAATCTCAGCAGTTCCTTCTCCTCTGGGATATACCAGGGTTTTGTTCTCTGAGTAAGAAAGAGTGTCTTGAACTCTTCCTCTTCGAGGATGTCCTGATGCATGAAGTATCCTCCATCGCAGAGGACATACCGCTTCTCGAGAAGATTCTCACTGATCTTTACCTCACCGAAGCTCATAGCTGCAGCATCAAAGGCCCCTAGGGGTTCCTGTTCATGAGATCTGTTATAGATCTCAATGAGTCTTTTAGGACTGATCATCCCATACAGGTTCACCGTAGCTACGATATAGTTCTCTAAGAGTTCTTCTGCCTCTGGTCTTGGAGCTAGTACGAAGGCTATAGCATGTATATCGAAGAGATCTGGGGCCCAATCTTTAAAGGCTCTTAACTCTACAGCAAAGAGATCGTCGCTAGCATCTTTAGTCTCTTTGGCCTTATAGATGGAAGCTATGAGTCTCTGATACATCTCTGCCCCTCCGATATCTTCGAGGGGACAAGCCTGAGCCCCCTCAAGACACTTCGGGTATACCTCATTGGCCTCAGCAGCTTCTATCTTCTCTACTGTGACTGCATGTGCCCACTGAGCTTCGAAATCATAGAGATAGAGCGTATGCCCCTGCTCTTCTAAGAGTTCGAAGACGGGAGTCGTAGAAGCGGTCTTTAGGACCCCCTCATCGTTGAGGAATGCATGCTCATGATACCGTTCCCAACCCATAGCATCCTGAATATCGAGATGAAGCTCGTGAAAGGTATGAGATGCCGGTATCACGATCCTTCTCCAGATCTTGGGGAGTATCCCCTGTAGTTCTATATATAGTTGCATGACTTTCTTATCCATCTTCTCACTCCTTATCATATCTTTGACAGTTCATCCATGAAGGCAGGTCTACGGCTATAGGTGGTTCTCAAAGAGTTCATGAGCTTAGCTATGACCTCTTTGCTAGCTATCTGTTTCATCTGTGCTACCATCTGGGCTACACGGAAGTAGGCTCCCCTATGATTGGCTCTCTCAGCCTCACCGAATATATGACCTTCATAGACTGTATACAACCCCTGTGCATGGGCTATTAATAACTTCTTCTCATATATTCCTATCTGATCATAACGACCCGCTAGATATTCTAGAAGAAGCTCACTCTCACCCTCTTTTTCGAGGATATCGGGATAGATGGTAGAGTAACTCATCCGTTTTATCGTATCAAGTACTCGTACGTACTCACCTACCCATTCTTCTGCACTATAGAGGCTCTTAAGTCGTTCATACCACGAGATATCACCCCGACAGGCAAGCTGGAGAGCACTACTACGTTGGAAGGGTATAAGAGAGATTTCCGTTGCTGCTTGGTACTGCAGCTCTAACCAGGGAATCGTATAGGAGCAATCAACAGCTAACCCCTCAAGAGTAAGCTCTATCACCCGCTGATACTCCTTCCCGGTGAAGGCCACCTCTATGGCACGATCTCTCAGACTCGGATACTGCAAGTTACGTAACAAATAGGTTTTGGCTTGTTCCCTATCTCCCTTCAGACGTAATCGATAGGCTATGAGTATCATGGCCTCTTTAGGGTTCTGCTCCCAGGAGGGTACCTCCCGAAGCGAAGCGATGAGCTCATCGAGATAGGAGCTGAGGCTCTGCTGAGTACCCTCCTCGTGGGCAAGATCTAGCAGGAGCTGTAGAAACTCAGTCTGGTTTTCTCTTGCTTGATCAAAGAGGGGTCTCTTTACCGCCTCTAAGAGGTTATAGAATATCGTAGTACGACTCATTGGATCCGGAATATCACAGAGGGCAGAGTTAAGCATATCTATACCCTCTCCTATGAGTTTTGAGAACTCCCCATACCCGTCACCATAAAGATTCTTATACCCGATAAGCTCAGTGACCAGAACGAGAGCTATACGCACCGCCTCTAGGGGTTTATCGTCAGCCTGCGCATCCTCACCAGCTTTCAAGATAAGCCTGGGTCCCGCAAGCACCTCTACCATACTCTTGTGGGTAAAACTGTCATATGCAAAATCAAGACGTGAAAGATAGCTACTGAGTTCTGAACGAATAGTAGTCTCTTGTGTTTCAGCAGTGTCTGAGAATCTGATACGAAGGTAGTCTTCAACCTCCCCAAAGCCATCGATCACCGCTTCAAGCAGGGAGAGTAGTGTAGCCCTATCCTGCTGCTGCAGGATCGTAGAGAGGTCGATCTCTGGGAGAGGATGCTCGCTTTTCACGACACCTCCCTGTAGCCTATCTCTGAGCTCATAGAGTACCGCCGCTTCATGCTTACAGTAGGGGCCCCAGTCATAGGGACAATCACATGCTATATCAATAATGCTCCCATCCGCAGCGAGCTCTAGGTCTACCGTATAGAGTTCACTACCGGTCACACGAGCCTCATAGATACCAGGAGAGCTCTCTTTAAGGGCTGCTACCTCTCCATCAAAGAAATAATCCCTACCCCGTCCGAGTATGGTGGGGTTAAACTCATCTTCAAAGTCATAGATATTCATATTCATATTCCTTACCGTACCTCCAAGAGTCTTCTCTTTCATGTGATATCAGTATACAAGACTTCCTTTCAAGACATATACCATTTTTGGTATGAATCCTTATCTTTTACTGCCTTCATTCTTACGATACTGATTCATCACTATACCGTGCTTTTCATCTCCTTATCCAAAAACCTTCACTCCTCCTGCTTGATTACCCCATACTACCTGCTTCATTGTGAGAGAATACCCTATAGCTGTCTGAGCAATTGATGAGATAATTGCTCAGCAATTCATATATCTGATGCTAAAAACTATAGTTCATGGTATGATGTGTGGTACATATGAATGAGCCACAGTCCTATGAAAGGATCAAGAAGGGATTCATGTATACTAACTAGGGCGATACGATCAGAGCTACATAATCCTATCGGTGGAGGTCTTTCTCGATGATTTCAAATAAGTTAGATTCTCTCGATTTCAAAAGAATCAATGTACTCCTTGAACAATTCAACGAACTCACAGGGTTCGTAACAGCGATTCTTGATCTTGAAGGAAAGATCCTATCAAGATCTGGTTGGAGATTCGTCTGTACTGAATTTCATCGAAAGAACCCAG
>CAZLZY010000163.1:3924-5737 GCA_964564075.1 uncultured Spirochaetales bacterium | reverse complement strand
GACTCCATCAGGATCTTTTAATTCTTACGGTCAAAAATTAATGTCATTATTTGAAGAGGAAGACGTAAAATCATCTGAATTAGCATTATATTTTTAAAGCTTATAAACTAGTACCCATAAGTAGGACACCAGAAAAAACTTAATTCTCTTTGAGAATATCATATTAAACCATATTTTTACAGAGGTTTAGTTATGCTATACTAACCCCACAGGAGAACCTTATGGGTAAGAATCACTTCACGATTGAACAAATTGTACAGTTATCAAAAAGTAAGTTCAAAATCCATTAAATATACCCCAGAGTTTAAGAAACTTTTCTGGGAGAACTATAAAGGAGGTAAAGCAGCAAGAGAGCTCCTTTCAGATTTAGGAATTAATCCAGATATAATGAGCAAAGAAAGAATTTATGGCTTAACAAATAATCTAAAAAAACAACTAAGCTTCAAAAGAATAATCATTTCTCATATAACTGCTATCATAGCCTAATGTATTATCATAAGTTTTAAAGAACTGCTCTATTGCCTGACGTTGCTTATACACGACATAAACTTGTCGTGCATTCATTTCTTTCCTGTTGGTTTTTATGGTTATAGTTCCAGCAGCTACTTTATCTTTTATGCTATCAGCCATGTCAAGTGGAACTAGAGAGGATAATTCTTTATCACTTAAACGACTCTTAGCATTCAATCTTTTTTCAAGGGTTTTACCTGTGTAGCGTTTGTCTTGCTCTCTCCTCGTTACCTCTCTTTCCCTCTTGATCTCAATACTGTTATTCTTTTTTTCAACTCTTCTTATCACATCTTTTAATTCTGCATTATGTAAACTTCCGTCTAAAAAAAGATGAATAGTATAATCTTCAGCTTTGATAGTAAGACAGTGGATGTTTCTATTATGATAGATAAAAGCATCCCTATATTCTGAAATACTTGCAGGTATTTTACCTTTGTTTTCCAAATCACCTCTTCGTAGGGGGATGATATAATTCATTCCACTATCTTCAATTAAATCAAAATTATCATTGCTGCCAAATCCTTTATCTGCAATGATAGTGGCATCTTTATCTTTTATATTGGTTTCCTTGATAATATCTTCGAATGCAGATACATCAGGAACACTTCCTATATACTGCTTATAATATTCAGGATAACTCCCTCTCTCATCTAAGGAAAACATGTAGATAAGATTTACCTGTGGGGAGTACCTGCTTTTTGAATCATATCCCACCTCAGCCATATCAAGATTTTTGGATGAGGATAGTATTCTATGACCGTCAAATAAAATAAATCGATCTTTATCTCTGGTATAGGAATTCATAAACTTTTTAATCCCACCTCTATCTCTACCAACATCTTTGAGTAGTTGGGTTATGGTAGCTGGAGATAAAGAAAGATTAGGAAATAGATTGGATATATAACTTGATTCATAATTAAGAGCTATACGTTTGAAGGCCTTACCATACAATATTCTGAGTATGGCAATAACATATAGTTGATCTCCATAATACGGGAAGCCCTCTCTTAATCTATCTAATAGTGATTGAGATTTGGAGTTGAAATAGTATGATGCTCCATACTCTTTTACCTCCAGTTCTTTAAATTCAGAAGCTTTGACTTTCTTAGGCACAAACCCATCTGGAGTAATACTACCAAGCATCTTTCCTGATACTTTTCGAGAACGTTTAACCGTTGGATCATATTTAGAGAATCTCTCATAAAGATACCATTTCCCTTTAATATATTTAATTTCAGTATTTTTAGGTTTCTTATAATTTAGTACAAAATCAGGTCTTGCGTGTTTAATTGCCATAGTTTTT
>CAZLZY010000163.1:0-3914 GCA_964564075.1 uncultured Spirochaetales bacterium | reverse complement strand
CACCTTACGTTAGGTTGGCTATAGTATATATTAGCACTCTCTAATAGTAAAGAATATTTACTTGTGAGATAACATTTTATTTTAAAATTTCGTATTGATTTTAAAAATGAGACAACCTAACTGTTAAATGATACAGCTAGTATAGCCTTTTTTTCCAGTATTCATACCAAAATGATCCACTTTATCTAGAAAGATCTCATTGCCTGTTCTAACTGGTTTAGCATAGCCTCTTTACCAGTCGGGTCTTTCCCGATAGTCCCTGCAATAGCAACATAGTTACATACGTGGTTACTACGAACGATACAATCTGATAGTTCTAATCCTGAGATAAGCGTATGCATCTCTTGTATGATCCCCTTCTCATCCTGAGGTATGAAGGCGCCTTCTCTCACTCGCCTCTCTAATGGGGTCCCGCTATCAATGGTCAATCTTAAGAGTCCCAAGTATCTAGGATCTATGATATTCAGTATCTCTGCGGTCTTCTCCGCATTCTCAACACCAAGCTCTTTTCCACCCAACCCACAGATAACAGAGGCAGAGAGGATCATCCCTGCTGTACGCAATTTTTCTGTAGATTTTAGGATCATCTCCCTATCTTGTCCTTTCTTGACATCCTCTAGAATCTGATCACTTCCGCTCTCGACTCCCATATAGATCAGAGATAGACCTCTCTTTCGGAGTTTTGATAACTGTTGATCAGTATACTTGATAAGATTACGACAAGATCCGTAGGCACTGATCCTCTCACATCCTGGAAAGAACTCATTGACTGAATTCACGATATTCAATAGATCGATATAGGGGAGTGCCATGGCATCCCCATCTGCTAGGAAGACTCGCTTCAAGGGGCCGTAGATGCTACGAAAATAGGTCAGAGCCTCTCTGATTACTTCGAGGGGTTTGATCTTGAACTTCTTCGCTTTGAACATACTACAGTAGATACACTTGTTATAAGAACACCCGGTAGTGATCTGGACGATCAAAGATCGTGCCTCACTTGGTGGTCTGAATACCTGTCCTTCGTAATAATCATATTCCCTCATGCTCACAGCCTCCTCAGATAATCAGGTTTGACCTGGGTCTCCCCAATGAGGATCATGTCTATCTCATGGAGCAGACGATCCTTCTCTTGGGGAAGGGATGCTTTTAGGGGAGTATAGTTCGATGCATGATTACCCCGAAACGTACAACCGCTCACTTCTAGGTTCTCAACTAACAGTCTGATCTCTTCGATAGATTCCTTGCTGTCAAGAAGCTCTAATTCACCAGCCTCCACCTCATGTCTCAAAGGTGCCTGCTCATGAAGTATCAGTGTCAGGAGTCCTATATAATCTGGGTCTATCCCATTGAGCACTCGTGCGGTCTCTCTTGCATGATCCTCACTGAACTCCTTACCCCCGAGGCCAGTGATGAGGGAGACTGAGAGTTTGATCCCTGCACTCCGGGCTCTCTGTCCTGCTAGGATAAGACGAGCTGAGTCTGTGCCTTTATTGACTTTCTTCAATACTTTATCAGATCCACTTTCAACACCCATGTAGATGATCTTCAGACCCTTCTCCTGCAAAAGGGTAAGTTCTTCTGGAGACTTCCTCAGGATATCCTCAGCTGTAGCAGAAGTCCCGACTCTCTCACATTCGGGAAAGATCTTACCTATGTAATCGAGAAGCTCTATGAGATACCTCATGTTCACGACTAGTGCATCACCATCGATGAGAAAGACCCTCTTCACATAGGAATACTCTTTCCTTGCTACTCTTATATCCTCTTTGAGCTCTTCTAGAGGACGCATTCGAAACTGTTTATTCTTATACATGTAGCAGAAGGTACACTTGTTATGCGAACAGCCTACTGTTACCTGCAGTAGCAGGCTACTAGCTTCACTGGGAGCTCTGTATATATCACCGTAATATCTCATTTTACTTTCCATACGTATTATTTGTATATAAAGTAACATGAATAGGTAATAATCTCAATTTAGTATTGGGTGCTTTTGCTCTATTTTATAAAATAGTATGAGGCTATCTCGTTTAGTACCCGAGAGATTCCCCAATAAGGATCACCTGTATCCTATCTTTTTGCCGACTGTGTCTTGTGATGACCGTATTACAGCAGATACATCCCTCACTATGACAATCATGACAGAACCCAGTTGTTGCACAGGGAGTCTTTAACCCTATACGGTTCACATTCGGCGGAGCTGCCATATTATGGACTCTACTGATCCCTTCAGCCTCATCTACGACTACCTTGTTCATTCCTACAAAGACCAACACATGCTCAGGCCCGAAGATAAGAGCTGCCACCCTGTTCCCATTACCATCGATATTAATCAGCTTCCCATCCATGGTGATCGCATTGGAACTCATCAAAAAGAAGTCAGCTCCAAATGCTTTCCTATATATATCCATCGTCTCTTCTTGTGAAGTAGTTTTCTCACGATAAATACATGTCACATCACGTCTGTTCAACGCCTCTTTGATACCCAATGCATCAACAGTCATAGAACCACCCCAGGAGATCACTGATCCATCAGAGATCAACTCCAAAGCAAGGGCGGTCGCCTCCTCTTTAGTAGAGACATAGATCCCTTTCATATTCCCCTTCTCTAATGCTTTGATTATCGTGGATGCTTTATTCTCATATGATTGCTCTAATGGTGTCATGGATCACTCCTCATCTTTTTAAATCTAGTACTCAATACCTGTAAGGATTCTACCATATGGTAAGTGTTTTGATAAGCTTGGTCTTTTTCTCTTTGCCTCGTATGGCTGGGGGCCTCCAACAATCAGACCTAGATCGGGTCAATGTAGAATTGAAGAGTTTTGGACAAAGCCTCTGTATCGGCCTAGCGGTATCCGGAACTGCTGCAGGGATAGGGATACTTGTTGCTGCTACCGTAGAATCTATAGCTAGACAACCTGAAGCTGCTGATTCGCTCAATGCTTCTATGAACACTGGGATAATTGCCTGTGTTGGACTGGTAATCGGGGCTATTGCTGCAACTCTCATACTCTGACAAACAGGATCATGTATGGTCTTCACTTTTGATTGATTCACGCCTACTAACAAGTGGTAGCTCAAGAGTGAAGACAGAACCCTTCTTCTCTACCGAAGTTACCGATATCCTTCCTCCAAGTAAACTCATATTCTCCTTCACGATGAATAGACCCAATCCTTCTCCTTGATACTCATGAGCCGTATGTGCACGGTAATAGTATATTTCACAACTCTAGCAGAGTTTTGAGTAAAACAATCAGATATGTTTATGCTATACTCGGTGAATCATATGAGGAATCTAGAATTCTTCTCAAGTAGGAAGGCTGATCATGAAAAATGGACAACATGAAGAGTTATGGAGATCGATCAAGTTTCTACTCTTCTCTATCAGTGCAGGGATCATTGAGATCGTCAGTTTCACACTACTAAACGAACTTACTCGTTGGAACTACTGGCCCTCCTATCTTATTGCACTGCTATTATCAGTAATCTGGAATTTTACTCTTAACAGACGATTCACCTTCAAATCTGCAAACAATGTACCTATCGCCATGCTTAAGATACTTGCCTACTACAGCGTATTCACACCAGTGACAACGATCATGGGTGAGCATCTTGTAGAGACTCTCCTTTGGAATGCATACCTCGTTACAATCATCAATATGGTGATCAACTTCGTCACAGAATTTCTCTTCGACCGGTTCGTAGTCTTCGGCAAGACCCTTAATACGAATGACCTAGCAACAAAAGAGGATGAGAAGTCGGCAAGTGAGAAACAGCCTGAGAGTATAGATTAATACACTGTTATATCTCAATCATTGCCGCTTTGAAAAATGTAAAATGAGATAGATACTTTAAATTTAAAGGGTCTGAATCTTTTAGCGTGTAATACATAGGTTACACAGCCTCCTTAGAAT
>CAZLZY010000162.1:3559-5750 GCA_964564075.1 uncultured Spirochaetales bacterium | reverse complement strand
TATCTGATAACATATTATTCCTCATTTCCTACCCATCTGTTTCGATAGGTAAGATCTTCTCTCACGGTAAAACCTTGGGATTCCCAGAAATTGTTCCCCAAAGCATTATCTGAATAGACAACGAGCGCGGCTTTATTGATCCCCTCAGCTTCCAAAGAAGTCAGGATCCTATCCAACAACTGGGTCCCATATCCTCTGTTTCGATACTCAGGACCAACTACGGCATGATAGATATAGGCTCTTCTCCCGTCATGGCCACACAAGAGGACTCCTACAGTCTTCTCCTCATCGGTCAAGATGAAGTTCGTGTTGGGGTTCCTAGTCAGGAACTTCTCGATCCCTTCACGTGAATCATCAAAAGAGCGGAGGCCCATTCCCGGAGTCCTTTCCCAAAGAGCATATATCTGATCGTAATCATCGGTTCTCAATAATCGTATCTGTATCCTATGTTCCATTCCGATAGTATCTGAAGAATCTTAGATAATTGCAAGAAGTTTTTAAAAAAGAGGAAGCTGTTTTACTTTGAAGGAGGTGATGATCTTCTGTTTGATCACGGCCTTAGGATCAATCTTCCCGATAAGTAGTGGAGAATCAGGATCATGGAGTCTGTACCTGTATTGAGCTTTTTCTGTATCAGATACGGCATAACAGTAGATGCAGCCATTCGTGCAGCTGTCATAGGTCCCTATATCGAAATTATCGATACATCTGCAAGCATTTCTTTGATTAGGGTCATCTGATGCCTCGATACTACAACCGAGGAGACTCTCTATCAGTTTCTTATCAACACAAGACCCATGTTCTATCCCATAGGAGGATAGGTCTATATCTTCAGCACAGGTATAGAGCTTTAGATTATAATGATCAGCGATCTGAGAGAGTCCGTGGGCAACACGATGGATGTTCTCCATGGTGAGATGATAATCAATAGTCTCTCGCGTACGTCTATGGACTGAAGTATAGAGATCTATGAAACTGATCACACATCTCTGTGTATAGGGATGAAGGAGCCTTGCCATCTCTTCAAAGGCTTTCAAGTGAAAATCTATGGTATGTACACTACTGATGATGATCGGATCGTATCGCCAGATCGTACGATCTGGACCAATCCTATCACTAAGGGTGCAGAAGGTCCTCATGATATCGCTCTTCTTCGGAAGTCCTGATTCTATAGCATCTCCATAAGGTGTGATAGTGAATTGGAAATAGTAGGGATAACCTAGGGTATCGATCTCCTTCAATCTTGGAAGGAGGGGCTTTGGATTCTTCGTCCAGAATACGATCATATCTACTGTATCAGGAGAGAACTCCACTCTGCTGTAACGATGTGGATTCCTTGGGTTCTGAACAAGAACATAGCCGCCTTTGAGTCGGTTGAGAAACCACTGGGAATAGAGGGCAGGTATGTCTGTTCTCTTACTTGCACTGATGATCATCTGCTTCCCTTATGCTAGAGAGAAGCTATTTCGTGCTTCAAGTTCTAGTAACCCCTGTTTCATAGCTAACCCACCGGCATAACCCACTAATGTGTTATTTGACCCGATGACTCGGTGACAGGGGATGATGATGAATATCGGATTACGATTATTTGCCATACCTACTGCTCGAGAGGCCTTCTCGTTCCCCACAGCAATTGCTATTTCCTTATAACTTCGTATCTCACCATAGGGGATCTCTCTAAGAGCTTTCCATACTTTCATCTGGAAATCAGTGCCATGAAGTTCCAATGGGAGATCGAAAGTCCTTCTCGTTCCTTCAAAGTACTCATTAAGTTGTTTTTTCGTGATGGTACTGATAACAGAATCTGATTCTTCATGGATGATTTGCTCCACCTTTTGCAAGAAGAGCAGTGCATTGGTGTTACACGTGATCTGAATGATCCCATAGGGGGAAGGGTAATAGGAGAATGTTGAATTAGTATCACTCATGAAGGGACTCCTTGTCTCATCCGATATTGGCCTGGTGTAGTTCCTGCTACCTTCTTGAAGAGTCTATAGAGGGTAGAAAGATTAGTGAAACCTGTAGCTAGAGCGATCTCTAGAATTGGCTCATCTGTATGTATCAGCTGGTTCTTGGCCTCTTTGATCCGAGACTTCTGAATATATTCAGCGATGGTCAATCCGTAGTGTTCTTTGAAGATCTCGACCCTCCGGTGAGCAGAAACTCCAATATCTCTGAGATGATAATCTAA
>CAZLZY010000162.1:0-3459 GCA_964564075.1 uncultured Spirochaetales bacterium | reverse complement strand
ATCTAAGAGTCCTTTGACCTTTTGCGCTGTCTCTTTAGCAGGCTGAAAGGAGATCAGAGCTGGTCTACAGCGTTTGCAGGGTCTGAAACCTTCACTCATGGCATCGGAAGATGAATAAAAATAGAGCGTATTCACTTTATTGGGAGTCTTTGATGTACAGGAGGGTCTACAGAAGATTCCTGTTGTCTTCACCGCGTAGTAGAACTGCCCATCCTAGGTACTATCATTGTGGATCACGGCATCCCATTTCTCTTTATCTGTCATGCCTGTACTATACCACGTTTCAATTATGGAAATCTTCCCAAAATCTGATATCTCATTATGTGAACTCTCAAACTTGGTGTAGTATGGTGAGAGATAATGGTAAAAAGCATGGATCAATGATACCAATAGATGATAGGAAAAATAACACGAGGGGACTGGTCACGAACATGAAAAAGAACATACTGTTTATCCATGGAGGGGCTCCGACTGCAGTGATGAATGCTTCATTGTATGGAGCGATCATGGAAGCTAAGAGATCAAAGAAGATCGATAGGATACTAGCTGCATCTAGAGGTACTGGCGGATTGTTAGCTGGAAAGCTCATCGATCTCACTGATATTACTCAAGAAGAGAGGGAATCGCTTCTTGAGACACCAGGTTCCGCTATAGGTACAAGTAGGGACCCTCTCGGTCCGGATGATTACCTGAGACTTCACGAAAGACTCATTGAATATCATATAGGTTATGTCTTGATGACCGGTGGCAATGGGACTATGGATACCTGTAGGACTCTCGTCTCATATTGCACCCATGATGATATCTTTATCTGTGGAATCCCAAAGACTATGGATAATGATCTATCTGGGACTGATCATAGCCCGGGGTTCCCCTCAGCAGCACGGTATCTTGCAGGATCTGTCTCTGAAGTAGCTCAGGATGTCAAAGCTCTTGCGATCCATATTGTGGTAATCGAATCCTTTGGTAGAGATACGGGGTGGTTGGCAGCTTCTAGCGTGTTAGCTAGAAAAGAGGCAGGCGATGCCCCCCATATGATCCTATGTCCTGAACAACCCTTTGATGAAGCCCATTTTCTGTCGAGAGTCGAAGCTCTTTATAAGAGACTTGGTGGGGTGGTGATAGTAGCTAGCGAAGGACTCCGTCATGAAGATGGTTCTCCCATCGTCAAACCGATCTTCGAGATTGGGAGAAGTGTCTATTTTGGAGATATTTCCTCTCATCTAGCTCAGCTCATAACTCGAAGATTGGGGATCAAAGCAAGAAGTGAGAAGCCGGGTATCTTGGGGAGATCCTCTCATATGTGGCAAAGTATCATAGACCGTGATGAGGCGATCGCTTGTGGTAGAGCTTCAACAGAGGCTGTGATAAGTGGAAAGAGCTCCTGTATGTCTTCAATACTTCGAACATCAGATGATCCCTATATCTCAGAGATCAAGATCATTCCGATCGATGATGAGGTGTTGGAGGCAAAGACCCTGCCAGAGGGGTTTATAAACTCGGATACGTATGATATCTCAGATGATTATACCCATTGGTTGGAGCCTTTGGTAAAACCCTCAATACCATCTTATGTCTCTTTTATAGAAGAAGAGTGATAGGATATGAAAGAGTATCTTCATACAATTCTTATTTTGAGTTGTTTTTAAGGACTCTAACGAGACAAAAAAGGGATGCAATCTGCATAAGCAGTATTCATCCCTCTCTGTTAGATAACTAGTATCTCAAATCTAGCAGACTTTGACTGCTGCTCTCATGATCTTTTCTTGGTCGAATTCATCACGGTTGAATTCTCCAGTGATGAATCCTTCATGCATGACTAAGATTCGGTCGGAGGAACCTATGACCTCTGGGAGTTCTGAAGAGATGAGGATAATGGAGAGACCCTTATCTGCGAGTTCAGTTATGATTCGGTGAACTTCTGCCTTCGCACCAACATCAATACCTCTTGTAGGTTCATCAAGGATAAGGATAATCGGTTCGATCGCTAAAGACTTACCAAGTACGACCTTCTGTTGGTTTCCACCACTAAGATTCTTGATTGCCTGGAACATCGATGGAGTCTTGATACTCAATTGATCGATATACCCACTAGTGATCTTTTTCTCCAGTCCTTTATCAAGGAACAGACCGAGTCGTTTTACCTTGTCATGAATACTCATGGTAAGGTTGTTTTTGATAGACATATCGAGGATTACTGCTTCTTCTTTTCTATTCTCTGGAACATAGGCGATACCAGCCTTCACTGCATCCGCAGGCTGCTTGATATCGAGTTTCTTCCCATTCAAATAGAACTCGCCGGAGTCCTTCTTTACTGCACCATAGATGAGTTTCATCAGCTCTGTACGTCCAGCACCGACTAGACCTGCAAAACCTAGGATCTCACCTTTGTAAAGGGTGAAGGAGGCGTTTTTGATCATAGGGGGCCCGCTTATTCCTTTTGCCTCGAATAATACTTCCTTGCCGGGAGGAGTATTTCTGTATGTATAGAGTGAAGAGAGTTCTCTTCCAACCATGAGTGAGATCAACATGTCATTATTCGCATCTACGGTATCGATTGACTTGATGTTCATACCATCACGAAGAACGACTACTCTATCAGTGATCTCCATGACCTCTTCGAGTTTATGTGAGATGAATACGATAGCGATACCATTCTCTTTCAGTTTTCTCATGATGACGAACAACTGTTCGATCTCGTTCCTCGAAAGGGAAGAGGTTGGTTCATCCATGATCAGGATCTTCGGTTCTGAGATCAATGCTTTGATGATCTCGACCATCTGCTGTGTAGCAATCGGAAGATGTCCTAATGTTTGCTTTGGATCGATATTGAGTCCAAGCTGAGTGATGAACTTACCTGATTCTTTGATCATCAATGAATGATTGATGAATCCAGCTCTTGTTTTCGGTTCAGACCCAAGGTAGATATTCTCTGCTACAGTCAGGTTCGGACATAGGTTGAGTTCCTGGAAGATCATCTTGATCCCGTCATGGCTAGCATCGTGAGTACCCTTATAGTGCTTCACTTCACCTTCCATGGTGAATTCTCCACCAAAGTCAGGGTAGACACCTGTGAGGACCTTCATCAAGGTTGATTTCCCTGCTCCGTTCTCACCGAGCAAACAGACGATCTCACCTCTTTTTATATCAAGATCAACATCTGTAAGAGCTTTAACACCCCCAAAATGTTTGGTTATCTTCTTCATTTCAACCAAATTGGTTTCCATTAGTTACTCCTTCGGTTCTTCATTACATCAACAATAGCAGCTATGATAATGATCGTACCCATAACGAATGTCTGCCAGTATACTGATACCCTCATAAGAACGAGACCATTTCTAATAACACCCATGATCGCACCACCGATGATGAGACCGAGGACGGTACCTGAACCACCTGCGAGTGAAGTACCACCGATTACCGCAGCAGCGATAGCATCCATCTCCCAACCTTCACCAG
>CAZLZY010000161.1:0-5752 GCA_964564075.1 uncultured Spirochaetales bacterium | reverse complement strand
TGTACAGGTCCCCATAAGCTCTCAGTCCCACTCATATCAAGAAAAGCCTCATCAATTGAGATCTGTTGCATGGTCGGACTGAACCCTGAGAAGATAGACATGATATGTTCACTTACTCTCTGATAGCGTTTCATGCGGCCTGGGAGATATATTCCCTGTGGACATCTCTCTCTTGCCTTGAAAATAGGAAGAGCCGAATGTACCCCGAAGGCTCTCGCCTCATACGAACATGCCGAGACTACTCCTCGATTTGAAGTAGCTCCCCCTACGATGACAGGTTTCCCTTTTAATGAAGGATCATCGTACTGTTCGACAGATGCATAGAACGCATCAAGATCGATATGAAAGAACCATGTCTCCCCCATCAAGACCTGTCTTTGTCTAGGGTGTATCTCAAATTTGATCTCATCTTAAATATCTGTTCAGCATCATCGATGAGCGTATCAATGAACTCCTTGAAACTTATCCCACTATGAGTGAGTAGTTTGAGGAACAAGCTACTTTGAGTTAGCCCTGGGATGGTATTTATCTCATTGAGATAGAGTCTTCGTGAAGTACGTTCTATGAAGAAATCGACTCGTGCAAAGCCAGAACAACCAAGATACTGGTATACCTCTTCGGTATAGGATCTGATCTGAAAGATGAACCTCTCTGGTATGTCCGGTGGGATAGTATAGGAGAGTTCCGTATCATGATATTTCTCTTCATAGCTATAGAAGGAATCAAGAGGTTGGATACTACCAGGAGTAGTTACCCTTAATGAATCTTTATAACCAAATACCCCACATTCTATCTCTTGCACATCCAATAGTGGTTCTATCAGAACCTGATGGTCATAGAGAAGTGCCTCTTTAATCGCTGGAATGATCCCATCGATGTCTCGAACTCGTGTTATTCCTATTGAAGAACCTCCTGCATCAGGTTTGACTATGAGAGGGAGCCCGATAGTCGATGAGATCTCTGATGTGTCGATCACTGTCTCTGCTGATATGATGAGATGATCGGTCATTGGGATCATAGAACCTTTAAGGAACTTCTTTGTCATAGATTTGTTCATCCCTATACTACTCGGACCAGGATCTGATCCGATGAAGGGTATGGGAAGTAATGATAGTAATCCCTGTAGTGTGCCATCTTCGCCATGTGCCCCATGAGTGAGAGGAAGTATTATATCAAAAGGTAACAGTACTCCCTCACAAAGGAATCCAATTCCTAGTTTAATAGTAACCTCAGTTTCCTGTGATGTAGTTATCTTAAGAGCAACTCCATCAGAGGCCAATTCCTGCTGAAGATAGAATCTTCCCTCTTTTGTGATTCCGATCATTTGAACTTGATAGGAGAGGTCAAGCAACTGATGATACATCTCGTATGCTGAGAGGCAGGAGACTTCATGTTCTGTAGATCTTCCACCGTAAAGAAGTGCGATTCTTTTCATATTGATCCCCCGATTAGTATATCTATCTGCTCTTCAATGATCTTCTGTTCATTCCAAAGGACCTTCTTGCCACCGATCTGAATAGAGGACTCATGCCCTTTCCCTAGAAAGAAGAGCATATCATTATCATGTGATGCTTCGAAGGCATATGCAATAGCTTGAGCTCGATCCGGAATAGAAATACAATATTCTGTTTGAATCCTACTCATCCCAGAACATATCTCATCGTAAATATGTTGAGGATCCTCATCTCTGGGGTCTTCTGATGTGATGATGAGTAATCTGCCATAATTAGCAGCAATAATCCCCATGAGTGAACGCTTTGTATGGTCTCTACTACCAGCTGCACCAAATACGATGATACTCGTATAATCAGGCTGATTCAGATGATAATAGGAAAAAAGGTTTCTAAAAGAATCAGGAGTATGGGCATAATCGAATATGACCAACCGATCTTCAAGACGATATTCTTTTCCTCTTCCTTTGATCAGTTCAAGTTTTGGGATTGCATCGACTATGGCCCCAACCTGTGAGGGAGAGATTGATAAGGCTGCAGTTATCGCAGCTGCTGCATCAAGAAGAAAGAAGGGGTGTTTGAAAGGAGCCGGTACCGTATGATCTAGATCAAAAGTAGAAGAATGAATGATGAGTTCATCTTGTGTATCGTTCAAATACAGTTGAAGATCTGCTTCCTCTAAAGAGTAACTGATAAGATTATCACAGATTGAAACGATCTTTTCAAAATGATTTCCATCTCTTTGTGCTATTCCTATTCCAGTTGTAGGAGTCAATCTTTTGAAGATAGATAACTTATCATCTATATAAGAAACAACATTCTCATGAAAATCAAGATGATCAGAGGTGAGGGAGGTGGTGATAACTATATCGAACTGTATATCAGCTAATCTCTCAGTCTTCTTTGAGAGAGCATGAGAAGATGTTTCCAATATGGCGTATTGCGTACCATGAGCATATGAAGAGGCTAAGAAGCTATGGATGTCGGGAGCTTCAGGGGTTGTCATACGTGTAGGATTCGCGATGATACCGGATCCATCATCATAGGAGACTGTAGACAATAGTGAGGGTCTTAATCCTGAAGCTAGTAACAATTCATAGAGGAAATGACATGTAGAAGATTTACCATCGGTCCCGGTAACCCCAATGATCTTCATAGGAATATCTTTGGTACCATAGAACCAGGCACTGATTTGAGAAAGTGCACTCCTTGAGGAAGGGACAGCAAGGTAGAGTACTTCCGGATCATAATGATCTAAAGGAGTCTGATGAATGATCGTTCGTGCACCATCTTTGATAGTTTGTGATATGAAATCATGACCATCAACATGTTCTCCAGGAATCGCAACAAAGAGAGAATCCCGTATGATCTTTCTTGAATCATGAGTTATCTGAGTAACAATGGTTCCACACGTCCCCTGTTTTCGAGTGAAGAAGAGTTGTTTAAGCAGTTCTCTATTCGTATGTTGGATACTCATGATGATATGGTAACAGGTGTTGAGGAAGTGAACAACGGTTATAATAAAAAGTATTATAGGGTATAGAGATCTGACCTTCTATCTTTGATGATATCATTCCGTTCTGAGATACTCTTATCAAGAGCTTTCTTAGGGTCAATATCAGCGGTGATCAATGATGAGGTATCTCTTTGTGCAGAAGTTGCGATTGAGCCATTCGGGTTCGTGATCTGCGATCCTCCCGTGAAATTCAATCCTTGTTGACTCCCACAGCGGTTACATAATAGCCAGAATACCCTATTCTCCATCGATCTGACTCGGGTGGTCAATTGTGCAGCACCTTCTAGTACCAGATTGGAAGGGTGGCAGATGATCTGAGTCCCTTGGAGCATCAAAGAGCGTGCTGCCTCTGGGAAGTAATGATCAAAACAGACAAGCATCCCTAGTTTTACCCCTTTAAGATCAAAGCAGAAGAAACCGGTATCGCCTGTATCAAAGACGAGTCTCTCTGTATCAAAGAGGTGAGCTTTTCTATAGATGATAGGTTCTAGATCTGGTCTCAAACAGATCGCACTGTTATAGATCTTTTGGGTCAATGAGTCTCGTTCAGCATAACCTAGAACAGCAGCTGTATCATGAGAATCAACCATGTGCTGTATACGTTTAATGTATGAACTCTCAGAAGAGAGTGCATATGCTCTTAGCTGTTCTTTAGAATCAAAGAGATAACCTGTTAAAGCTAGTTCTGGGAATATGATGAGATCGAGTTCACACGTATCGATCACACCACAGATGATATCTGTGTTATGAGGTATATCATATGGTCTTGGATCGAATTGGTAACATCCTACTCTCATTTCAGTATCTTACCGAACTGTGCATAATAGGCATCTAGTAGAGTCAAAGCAGTCATAGCTTCAATCACGGGTATGATCCTTGGACAGATACACGGATCATGTCGACCTATGATCTCAATACTATCTAGATTACCTTGGGCATTCATTGTCTGTTGCTTTTTAGCTATTGATGGGGTTGGTTTGATCGGACATCTGAAGATGATCTGTTCCCCTGAACTGATACCACCTAGAATACCACCTGCATGATTCGTCCAGCGTTCTCCATCATAGCTATCATTGTTCTGAGATCCTAATGAATTTGCAGAAGCAAAACCCGTACCAAATTCAATACCTTTAACCGCACCTATAGAGATGATTGCATGTGCTAACATAGCATCAAGCTTGTCAAACATTGGCTCCCCTAGTCCTATAGGTACATTACTACAGATGCATTCTACGATCCCACCACAACTATCTCCATCAGCTATGATCTCGTGGATACGTTCTAACATCTTATCAGCTGCTTGGGGATCTGGTGCTCTTAGGCTGTTTTTCTCGATCGCATCAAGATCAAATGTATTGCATGTAATTCCTGCAGCCTCTTTAGTATAAGCAGTGATAGAGATCCCCATATGGTTAAGGAGTTGTTTAGCAATAGCTCCAGCAGCTACTCTTGCTGCAGTCTCTCTACCAGAGGATCTTCCTCCTCCTCGATGATCTCGTATTCCATATTTCTTTTGATAGGTGAAATCTGCATGGCCTGGTCTGAAAATATCTTTTATAGCAGAATAATCTGCACTATGGTGATCATCATTATTAATGATCATGGTAATAGGTGTCCCAATGGTTTTATTCTCGAAGATACCTGAAAGTATCTGAACGGTATCTGTCTCTTTTCTTGGAGTTGTGATGCTACTTTGACCGGGTTTCCTTCTATCTAGTTCATACTGAATCAGATCTGTATCTATAGATATCCCAGCCTCGATCCCATCAAGGATGACTCCGATAGCTTTACCATGGGATTCACCGAATGTGGTGATCGTAACACGAGTACCAAAACTATTACTACTCATGATCTATTCCTTAGTAATTGGTCTATGGCCTCAAGTAAACGTGAAACTCCCTCATCTATCGAGGAATCACGTTTTGATTTGACCTTGATCGAGGCAGAACCTCGATAGCAGGCATCCCGTTTCGTAAAGATCGAATGAAAACTCTCTTTAGGGTTCTGTGGATCAAGGTATGGTGGGATTCCATTGAGAATGATCCTAGCATATAATACATCCTCTTCTGCTTCGATGTAGATCATTGATCCAGTCCAATTGAGAAGTTCAAGTAAAGTCAGATTATCACAAATACCACCACCTAAAGCTATGATATGATTCTCATGACTATCTGACTCCTGTTGGTTCAAGATGATGAATTGATGCATGGTCGCATATTCTAATAGCATGAAATTGTCTTTTCCGACCGTATTATATATCTCTCTAATACTTAAGTCGGACAACGGTGAGAACTCACAGAGTTCAAGCATGAGTTCATCTAGATCATGGAATTGAAATCCCAGATCCTTTGCTGCCAGCCTTCCTTTTGTCGTCTTCCCACTATGTTTTATCCCAGTTATATAGATATATGATGAGCTCTTTTTGATCTTCTGTTTACTGGTCACATCGTTGAGACGATCGAAGAATAGTTCGGTCTGACGGGCCTCAATTGATTTCTCAGGGGTAGCAGGGGTAGGTATATATAGAGTTTCTGTGGTATTACCACCAAAGACTTTAGTTGTTTTTCCCTCTCTTATCGTATCTGTGACCCCTTTGGGAGTATGAGGTTCTGGATTCGGTTCGAGGATGACTTGAGGCACTTTGCTAGCCGCAGAAATCTTATTTTCAGGAGTGTTTAGCTTTGTTTCTAACGGGATATGATCATCATCGAAGGTATGAAGATGAGAAGCTGCAGGGATTTTCTCCTGAACCGAAACAGTCCTATTCTTAAGACCATAACGAAGG
>CAZLZY010000160.1:0-5842 GCA_964564075.1 uncultured Spirochaetales bacterium | reverse complement strand
TGAATGAGAACATGAGAATGGGTTCAGGAACAAAATTGAAGAAGGTAAAACTGTAGATCTCGTAACTATTTGGTCAACTGATCATTAAAGAGCTGAGCGTGTGCAAAGTGTTCTCTAAGCGCATGTTCAGCTTTTTCTGCGTCTCGAGCTTTGATCGCTTCTATGATGGATCCATGTTCACCGATCGCATCAGATAGCCTCTGATCAAGAGATTCTTTACCAATATGTTCAGCTAGAGAGTTGAGAATATCGAGCATCGAGACATTCAATCTCGTAAGTTCTGTCTTGAGTACGATATTCTTCGAATAGGCTGCCAATCTCAGATGGAAGAGCATATCTTCGTTAAAGGAGAAGTGCCCCTCTCTCTGATGGGAAACCTGTAGGGATTGAAGGTGATCCAACTCTTCAATCTCCACATCGCTCGAGTTTTTGATCACCAGTTTTACTGCATAGACCTCTAACTCTCTTCGTACATTCGCAAGAGAGACGAAGTCTTCCTTGCTGATATTAGTTATATTTGCTATCAGACCTTCAAGGACCTCTATCTCGGTCTCCCTGATATAGGTACCACTCTGAGGTATGGTATAGACGATCCCATAGGTCTCAAGACGTTTCATCGCTTTGCTTATCACCCCACGAGGAAGCCCCATTCGCTCTTCCAATCTCTTCTCTGATGGTAGTCTGTCACCTGGATTGAGCTTTCTCTCACCGATCAGTTGTTGAATCTGCTCGATGACAAGGTCTGTCATATCCTGCTGTTCGATCTTGTTGAAGTGATTGATAGTGCTCTTTTTCATCTCGGTACCTCAAAGGTGATTATACAGGGAAAATGATGAGCTGTCACCTAACGGTCAGATCAGAATGCATAGGAGCAACCAATCTGTATCGCATGTGAGAAGGGCGAGAGATCTGCCTCACTGGACTGATGCTCCTTTAAACTGAATATCCCGATATAGCCTCCGGAAAGAGTGAATCCACTATTGGTGTAGAAAGTCACTAGTGGGGCAGCCATAAGAGAATAGGAGTCTGGTGAGTAGAGAACCGACAGATTCACATCAGTATTCAGCTCATAGAAGGAATGGCTAAGATTCCCGAGTATATAGTGTTGGGCAAAATAGCCTGGTACGAAAGAGCTCGGGAGCGTAGGGTCTACAAAGACCTGAGCGAAATAGGTCTGTCTTTCCGATAGATTGAAGCCCTCATGATGGTAGAGGTATTCCACGATCATACTCATCCCGTTCTCGAAGAAGTATTCTACCCCTGCGAGGATATCAAGGTCTGTATTAACCTCGGCATATACTCCTGCACCAGCAATATCGAAATAGGTACCGAGTCCTGCAGTGAAGGAGAAATCCTCTCCAGTACCTGGGAGATCTGCAAGAGCTGTCAGTTTGATCTCAGAGGAGTCGAGAAGTAAAGTGGTCTCAGCGCCTATTGAGATATCAGACCATACAGGGGTCTCCCTCAGGAAGTCAGAATCAAGGAGTATCACAGCTTTCCCGATAAAACTATCCCAATCATCATAGAGCATAGTCATGGCATCTACACCCATTCGATCTGCTTCAGGATCAGAGGGGTCCTTGCTCCCAGAGAAGAGATCAATGGGATTCCAGCCATACCCATATCCTGTGAGAAGGCCCTGTCTTCCGATGGTGAGCTGTGTATGATCGCCTAAGTTCCACTGGTAAGATAAACGGTTCAGCGAGAAGGTACTTCCTGTCTCTTGAATCGCTAATGAGGTCCAAAAGGAGAGGTTGTCAGTCTCAACAGTGAAGGATGTGCTGTTCGATGGTATGATATTGTCTTCTATCGTAAATGCAGCATCTCCAAACCCTGTGACGAGTGAGAGGGTATTCTCCCCATTGAAGTAGGCATCTGCACTTATTGATGTAACTGATATGAGTATACATAGGAGAATCAAGGAGGTCCTTTTCATCTGTTTCCTCTTCTATTTCAAACTTTCAAGATAGGACTTTGAGAAGTATCGTTTCTGCACCTTCTTACTGTCAAACGCTATCTCATTCGTGGTGATAACCGTCTTTGAGTCCTTGATCTCACTTTTCATTGAGATGGAGTAGGGGTAGCTCTTTCCCCCGATAGCACGATAGTCCTCAAGGATCATCGTCTTAATATGGGCACCGCTCTTATACATCTCTATTCTGAGGTACTCATAGGACTCCTTGGTGATATAACAGATTGCAGAATCATATACTGCATCACTCCTCTTCGGAGTAAGGGTTATCTTATAACAGCTTCTTCCATCGATAGTCGCATCGGTAATCGTTGATGAGTCGTAGTCTGCTGCGAACCCATTGTTCCCCTCTCCCATATCGGCATAGGAGAAGTCAGAACCCCCGGCTGAACTCTGTTTTGCAGAAGAGCTGAGCTTTCGTGTTCTCCCGGTAGATGCAAATCGGACCCAAAGATCATTACCGATTGACAAGTAAGCAGTCCCTGCTATTCTCTTTGGTGCGGTGAATACTGAGAGGGAATAGCTCTTACCCCCAGCTTCTAGGTAATAGGACTCCATGACCTGTTCTACCCCTGGTTCTCCATTGCTGTAGATCACCATACTGCTTTCCTGATAGATGTTATCTGCAGTGAATATAGCATCTGCTTTTTCAAGGATCACCTTCGTATCCTCTGCAGTTACCGTGAAAGCTATGAGTAACAGTATCAAAACTGTTAAGAGGGTCTTTCTCATTTCTGTACCTCTTTACTACCCCAGGGCTGTAGTGAAGCGCCAAATCTCTCATTGACTAGGAGGAGGATAGCCGGGTGTAGGAATATTGAATAGATGAATGCCAATGCCATGGCAACAGATAAGACGATCCCTGTCGATCTCATCGCTCTCATGATCGATGGGATGAAGGAGCCGAATCCGATGATCGTCGTGATAGTGGTCAATAGGACAGCCGTTCCCGTCTTCGCGATGACCCGGTCCATATTGCCTTTTCCCTCTAGACGATATCTATGGTTTATATGTACCGCATCATCAATACCAATACCGATAAGTAGTGGGACTGATATGATATTCACGAAGTCGAACTTGATACCGAATATTGCCATGATCCCGAATAGAGACCCAAAGGAGAAGAGTAGCGGTATATAGGTGACAAGCGTGAGTTTAAGATTCCTGAAATCGAGCAGGAGTATGATACCTACGACGATAAGAGCGATGATAGAAGACCTAAGTCCATCTGTGGTTGCCATATAGGTCAACTGGTCTGCGACTTGGATCATCCCGGTTGCTCTCTGTGTAACACTATGTACCTGAGAGCTGAAGGCAGCTCTATTCTCTCCGACCCACGGGTTCTCTTTTGCATTGATCGTGAGGAGATACTCTTCTCCATCTCGAGAGATGAAGGTGTCCGTGAACATTTCTGGGAGCATCTGTTGTGTAAGAAGTTCTGGATCGGCCATATCTGCTAAGATCAATGCCATTGAGGAGTCGACCTGCTGTTGCAGAGCGACTAAAGCGGTGGTTGCCTCATCAGTCTCTAATGAACTAGCTAATCTGTCAAAGACCGTCTCACGATATTTATTTCCCTCATTATCGATTCCGGTGATCTCATTGAGTATAGGAGAAAGTCTCTCCATATTCCCAAGATATGCCATATCTCCCAGCTCTACCATATTCATCTCGAGTCGGAAGACCTCATCATATAATTCCCACATGTCGATATATGCATCTGATGCGGGTCTATCTTTCAGAATCTTTTCATATGCTTCGATCAGTTGTGCTCTTCTGTGCTGTCGTTCTTCTGAGGGAAGGTAGGAGGTGATCGAATCAACTGATGCAACTGTCTCGAGATCCTGTAACTCCTCCTGTAATCTTTCGAGTTCAGCAAGGTCCTTGCCAAGGATGTTCATCCCATCGGGAGCCATCCCGAACTCCTTTACGAGGAGATCCTGTAATTCAATCGATTCGAGGCCTTTAGCCTCCATCTTCATCAGGTTGTCCTCTATCTCCACTCCTGGTGCGAAGAACGTCAGGGTTAGACCTAAGATGATGAATACCATGGTGATCCTTCCCGGATGAGCTTTGACAAAGGAACCGATAGTACTTGTCAGACTTGATTTGATCAGTACCTTTCTTCCATGGATCGTGTCAGGTTTTCCCTTCTTCTCTAACCGGTGGTGCCGTAGACCAATCAGTGGTGGGATCAGCAGTAACATGGCAGCCATCTCACAGATGATACCAAGTCCTGCGATGATCCCGAGTTCACTGAGGATATCAGTCTTGGAGAAGGCAAGTGCGCCGAATGCAGCAGCAGTGGTGAGTCCACCAGTGATGATCCCTGAGCCACTAGTCTTATAGGCATAGACGATACCAGAAAGCCAGTCCTTCCCCTCATCACGTGATTGGATATAGGTGGAGAAGATATGAATCGCATAATCAATACCAAGCCCCATGAGGGCTATCATGTACATTGCCGTTATGATATTTAATCGGCCGATGAAGATCCCTGCAGCCCCTGCAGTCCATATGATACCCACAATGAGGGGTAGCCCTGCAAGAATAGGTGCTGAGTTCATTCTGAAGACTAGGATCATCAAGACTATGATCAGGAGGAAGGCGAGTACCATCGATAGGCCAAGGCCCTGTTCAGAGGTCACCATCTCATCCTTTCCTACTACGATGATACCTGTCAGCCCTGCAGTCACTCCATGCTCTGAAGCGATACGTTTTACGATATCTTCGATCTCGACTACATTTTCGATCTCTAAGAAATCATTCATAGTGAAGGTGGGGAGGATGAACATGATCCCCATGTTCTCATCTTTACTCAACATATAGCTCTCACCGAACAGATAATCTTCTATGGTACGAGTGACCTCTTCTGAAGCTATCGATTCCCCTTTAGCTGCTATATCGATGAGGTTGAGGATCTCATTGAGCGCTCTGAACTGTGATACGGCGATCTGCTCGTTATCTTCTAAGTTCTCAGCATCTTGAGTATATTCCCTCTCAAAATCATCATTGATACTGCGAAGGAGAGGGACTAGATTCAAGTCCTTGTAGGACTCACTGAATTTCTTCAGATCATCTGATTCCATGAGCATGAGACCATGGTCCTGGATGAAATCTCTGTCGACCTTACTGTAGACTGAATCTACTATCTCCTCATATTCTTTTGAAGAGAACTCGATCTGTAATGCATCGATAGTACTCTTCACCTGTTCTGTCGTGGCATTCCCATCGGTACCTACGGCAACAATGATCTGAGATGCAAAAGGGAAGTCTTCTGTGATCGTCTCAAAATCTTGAACGGCAGCAGAGTTCTTCGGCATCAATGAGTAGAAGGTCATCTCGAGATGCAGTCTTATATAACCAAGGCCAAGCAGCACGGTGATAAGCGCTATGATGAGAAAGGCTTTCTTATAGGATATGGCTGACCATGCAGCCCAGCGTTGTAGTAATCGTTCTTTACTTATCATCAAAGATCGTCTCCTATGTACTTAGATGTTTCCAGAAATCTTCAAAGGCTTTCTGAGGGAGTCTCTCGTCCATTTCGGTCACTGCGGTTATGAGCAGTCCTCCCTCAATAAGGGCCGAAAGTTCGAAGGCAAGCGCAGAAGGATCTCTATCCTTCTGAACCTCTCCTCGGGCCTGGGCCTCTTCTAAAATAGAGGTGAAAGAATCAATAGAACTCTTATAGAGCTGTGCGACCCTCTCTCTCACCTCATCGAACTTCTTGATGGCGGAAAAAAGTAGATTGATGAGGACCGAGTAGTCTCTAAATAGATCGAGTCCAATGTATTGTGCATACATACCCCTCATCCTCTTAAGATCGAAGAATTGTCCCAACTGTTCTTTTAAAGGCAATGTAGTATCGAA
>CAZLZY010000159.1:0-5870 GCA_964564075.1 uncultured Spirochaetales bacterium | reverse complement strand
CCTCAGCAGCCAGTCTCTGTACAAAATGTAGCTCTGTCCCGATACCCCAGATGGTTCCGGGCTCTGCAGTTGATACATCATGATAGATCTGCTGTGTTGAACCTGTAGCATCTGCAGCATTTGCAACTGATCTATCAACCTCTGGATGGACGATGATACGAATCGATGGGTATGATGCTCTGAGACTCTTAATCTGATCGATATCGAATCTTTGATGAACTGGACAGAAACCGTCCCATACATAGATGAGAGCTTGATCCTCTGTTGATCCATCATCTTCATATACTGAGATGATCGTGTTATCGAGTAATATCTTCTTTATCTCTTTTTTTGGTAGTCCCATAGCTTTCCCAGTATTGATCCCAAGATGTTGGTCAGGGAAGAAGAATACGGCATAGCCTTGATCAAAATATTTCTTTAAGATCTTCTGGGCATTGGAACTGGTACATACCACACCACCGTATCGACCGCAGAAGGCTTTCATATCTGCATGAGCATTCATATAGACGATAGGGGCAACAGGTCTCTTCGATAGGGCTCGTAGATGAGACAGAGCTGTTTCTGCATCTTCTACGGTTATCATCTCAGCCATCGGACATACAGCATCAGGTTCCGGAATCAGGACCTTCTGTCCCTCTCCAGCTAGGACTGATGCTCCTTCAGCCATGAACCTAACCCCACAGAAGACGATATAATCTGCAGTACTCTTGCTGATATCGACTGCAAGTCTGTAAGAATCTCCTATGATATCACTCAAGGCGACTATCTCTGGTCTCTGATAGTGGTGAGCTGGGATGATCAGTCTATCCCCGAAATATGCTTTGATCTGTTTAATCTGTTCTATGATATCTTTATCCATGGATCTTTCCTGTTAAAGGAGTCTGTTTGAGTGAGAAATCGAATGCAGTCACCGAATGGGTGATGTCCCCAACAGAGATGAAATCAACACCGGTGCTACTTGCCCCTTCGATCCTATCGAGCGTCATATTCCCTGAAGCTTCAACTTCTGCCTTACCATCGATGAGGGCTACCGCCTCTCTCATGAGTTCATCGCTCATATTATCGAGCATGATCCGATCCACACCACAGGCTAGGGCTTCCCGTACCTCAGAGAGGTCACGAGTCTCTACCTCTATAGCGAAGCGGTCTTCCCATTTAGCTCGTACTCGCGTGACAGCAGCGGTGATACCACCTGCTGCATCAGCATGATTATCTTTTATCATGACCATATCATACAGTCCTTGTCGGTGATTCTGTGCCCCACCACAAGATACGGCATATTTTGCTAGTTCTCGGTATCCGGGAAGTGTCTTTCTCGTATCGAGGATCACTGCTTGTCCTGATTCTGCTTTTGAGGCATACATAGCAGCCTTAGTCGCAATCCCACTGAGTTGAGAGAGGAAGTTTATTGCTGTCCGCTCAGCAGTAAGGATTGAGAGGACTTTACCCGTACATTCTGCTATGAGATTGCCATATGATATATGTTCCCCATCTTCGAACTTGAATGATACCCCTACGGTAGCATCTACTTTTTTGAACACTTCGAGCCAGATCTGCTTTCCACAAAGAATGCCGTTATCTTTTGCATAGAGATAGAATGTATCAGATTCGTCTGTGAAGATAGCTTGAGATGTGACATCTCCTAGATCAGAAAGATCCTCTGCTAACGCTAATTCAATGAGTTTGTTCATAAGGCCAATCCTTGTTATATAGTTCAATCTTACAGTTCACCTATGTACCAGAGCCAAAACTTTTAATTTTTACACTTTATAGGTTGATTGTATAAAATAATTGAGGGGTTTTCAATGATATCATATACCATTAAGAGGTATTTAGGTAGTTATTGCACTAAGGGATAAGAAATGAGTAGGTATGAAGATACCCATCCATTAACAAGAATAATGGTATGTTAGTGTCCCATTGATGGAAAAATCCAGAGCTATCGTTTCTAATTGAAATATAGCGGACATATGTCCTCATGGGGTGTGGTAGTATGAATCTATAATTACCTATCATAAAAGGATGAGGCAATAAGATGAGAGAGACAATAGATATAAATGGCAGCTGGAAATTCCGATTAGATAGAAACGATCTAGGGGAGTGTTATCCTGAAGAGTTGAATAGTACCCACAAATCTGATGCAAGATGGATGGGAAAGTCCTATGATGATTCGAGATGGGATAGCATAACAGTTCCCTCTTGTTGGCAGACCGAAGGTTATGATTATAATGGGGTAGCATGGTATAGAAGATCCTTACACCTCGATCCGGTTTCTATGAACCCTGAGAACAGATACCAGATAGTCTTTGAAGGAATCAATTATCTTTCAGGTATTTGGTTCAATGGTCACTATCTCGGGAGCCACGAAGGATATTTTTCAAAGATCCAATATGATATTACTCATCTGATAACAGAACATAACACTATTGCTGTACGTGTCGAGGCCTTTAGGGATGCCCTTGGTGAAAGACATGAGATAGATCAGAAGAAGACTACGTTCAAAGGGGCTCTAGATCGTTGGGATGCCAACAATACAGAGGTGAGTCCTGGTGGTATCGTAGGTGATGTCTATATCACTACAACTAAGATGCTCTATATCAATCAAATGAAAGTCGTTGCGATCCCAGAGATCCTAAACGATGATTCGAAACAACAGATAACTGCTGATACGTATATTCATACTGAACTTGGGATCTCTCATATCCTCTCAAAAGAACTGTTAGCTACTGAGATGAAGGTCGAGATCTTCTCAAAGATAACGAAAGAGAGAGTCACGATTCGTCGAGAGGATCGTAGGCTAGTCCCGGGACAGAATACCCTGTCTATGAATCTTTTCTTAGAGGATGCAGCTCTTTGGTGGACTTGGGATCTCGGGGATTCAGCACTCTATACTATGCATATTACCCTTTGTTCAGATGATGTGATATATGACAGTATCTCAAAGGATTTCGGTATCCGTGATCTTCGGGTAACCGAGAAGAATGCATTATATCTTAATGGCATACGATTCTTTCAAAGAGGATCGAACTATCTATCAGATCAGTTCCTACCAAATATGAGTGAAGCTTCCTACAAGAAGGATATTGGTCTGATGATCAAAGCCAATTTGAATACTGTTCACCCATTCTGTGTCGTTGAGAAAGATGAGTTCTATGACCTATGTGATAGAGAAGGGCTCTTGGTGTATCAGGATTTTCCTGTATGGCTCATGGCATCAAATACTGATGAGTTCGTGATCAGAGCCTTGAATCAGGGAAAGGAGCTCATAGAGCATCTCTATAATCATCCTTCGGTCTGCATCATCAATTTTGGGAGTCAGGCTAGTGTGGCTAATGTCGAGAAATACTGTTCGGCCTTAGTAGCATATGCACAGAAGGTAGACCCCTACCGAGTGTATAACTACAGCAACTCTGCTGTGATCGATCTGGAGAGTACCGATAGAGCTCATCCCACAAGATCCTTCTTCTGGGAGAAAGAGCAGGTTGAGATATTCAAGAACAAATATGGTTGGAGAGAAGACTGCCATCTCTATGCTGGTTGGTATACCCCTGAATATACTGATCTATTAGATCATCCCATAGAGAGGACTACCCTTGTAACAGAATATGGGGGACAATCCCTTCCAAGTATGAAGACTCTTAGCTCCTTCATCTCAGATAAAGACCTGAAGGATATCAACCTCCCGGTATTTGAACGAAGATGCCTGCAAAGTGGTCTCATGTTCTCTCATGTCCCATTAAAAGCTACGATAGAGGAGTTAATCGAGGATTCTCAAACGTATCATGCAGAGTTGATCAAGTACCATACGGAGTTCTACCGAAAACATAAGTTCGAACCCTGTAATGGTGCCCATGTATTCCAGTTCGTGGATTGCTGGCCTGCCATCACTTGGTCCCTGATAGAATACGATAGAACACCAAAGAAGGCCTACTATGCGTTAAGCGAGAGTATGCAACCGCTCATCTGTATTATCGATTGCGATAGTTATCAGATGACTAGCGGTACTAAGATAGGATTCCCCCTGATCGTGATAAACGATCTGATGAGAGCCTATAGAGATCTAAGATTAGAGATAACGATCACTGCTCCTCAGGATGAAGTGGTGGGTAGAGAGGAGGTCTTATTCAGTGTTGAACCAAATAGTAGAAAAGCCTTATCAGAGACGATCTCAATCGAACCTAAGATCACTGGAAATTACCATATAGCTCTTTCCATAACAGAAGATGATACGAACCTTTCTCTGAATACCTATTGTTTTAAGAGCATCTGTTAACAATTTGGATTAAATCCCACCTAGTAATCTGCTATGATGAATCTCAGAAACAGGGAGTAGCTAATGTTAGATAAAAAGATATATCACGAATTGATTCAAGGTATCCATGATGAATTCAAGAATGAGAACACAGGACATGATATCTCACATTTCTATCGAGTCGCATCACTGGCCGCCTATCTTTCAGAAAAGGAATCTGGGGATTATGATATATGCCAATTAGCAGCTTGGACTCATGACCTGGGAAGGATTCATGAGAAGAAGACTGGAGAACTTCATTTTGCTCAAAAGCAAATAAAGAGGATCGAAAGTATACTCCTTTCAAACAAAGTCCCCGTCTCTATCGTTGAACAGGTATCCATTTGTGTTCGAGAGCATGAGAATTATCAATTCTCTGGAGACCCAAAGCCTAGTACTCAAGAGAGTGCTATCCTTCAAGATGCTGACAGATTGGATGCCTTAGGTGCTTTTGGCCTGACTCGAACGATCCTATTCTCTAAAGCTCATGGGTCAAAGATCTGGTCTGACACCTATAGGGAAGAGACCTGGGATAATACAGATTCCGGTGGTTCTACTGCTGGGCATATTCAAGCAAAATTATTGAGATTAGCAGATAATATGAATACAGAGACTGGACGAGTATTAGGAGTGAGGAGATCTGTCATCTTAAGAGCTTTCATTCAGGGGTTGGAAGAGGAGGTAGGTATAGTAGCAAATACCCCTTTATCCTATCTTCAGACTAAGGAGCATGATGATTACCTGTTCTAGGTTGTTTGGTTTCAAATGACACCTTGGTAGTATAGTATAGTATAGAATAGGGTATGTATTACCGAGAACGATAAGGGGCCGTATGAAGAGCTTTGAATCACCAAAAGTGTTGGATATGTTCATAAAGAAATATCAGTTACAGGATATACTGCGGGATATCAAGCATAAGGTATATATTCAGCACTTTCAAAAAGGTGAATCTATCATCTGTGAAGATGATGAACTTCAGTACTTTCACCTCTTCGTTGATGGAAAAGCAACAGTCGCCCCATTAGCAGAAGATGGGAAGCTAGCGATCATTACCTTCATGGAACCCTTGAGTCTTATTGGAGATATCGAATACTTCGAGAAGATTCCCTATCTACACTCCATGCAGGCCATATCTGATTGTTACTTGATCGCTATCCCAATTCCTATTGTAGAGCATTATCTTATGAATAATCCTTTTTTTCTGAGGAAGCTTTGTGAACTGACGATCAGAAAATTGCGAATGAGTTCTGAGCAGAGTGCACAGAATCTGCTATATCCGGTAAAGAAACGTTTGGTCATCTATCTGCTCGAACACATCACCGGTCATGATCTAGAGACTTCTATACCGGTGAAGTATATAGATCTAGCAAATATATTTGGGATCACTACACGTCATCTGCGGAGGATCATTACTGAGTTGGAAGATCAGGAGATGATCAGACGGGAAGGTAATCTCATCATGATCTTGGATATTCAACAACTTCGTAGATATGCAGAATATCTTTGAATTTGATCGTATATGAGGGACTATAATGATGGTGATTCCAAGTATGCTTGTTATTTTTAGTAATAAAGTTGT
>CAZLZY010000158.1:0-5871 GCA_964564075.1 uncultured Spirochaetales bacterium | reverse complement strand
CAGCTCATCAATAGTGAACAGGGTCTTCTCCAGTGTGCTGATAGGCTCAATATCACAGCATATTCCCCAGCCGTGACTTTGAACTGCATGAATATAGGATTCAGGCCATTTTGCTTCTGTGAGGATATCAAATGCTTTGATGCAATGTTCCTCAGGGAACTGTTCATAATCAATATCATGGCAGAGTCCAATGACTCCCCATTGCTCTTCATCCTCACCCAACTGTTTTGCGAAGTATCGCATGACGGCTTCTACAGCTAAGGCATGTGAGATGAGATTCGGTGTATGTACGTGCTCATTCAGCAGTGCCCAGGCTTCTTCTCTTGTAATACTCATGATGTTCTCTCCCTTATAATCCTGAATAGTATTCTCCAGAATACCATACGGTCGTCCCCGTTTCATTCTCAATGAGCAGACCACCGTAGGTATCAAGTCCTACGAGTCTCCCAACTATCATATTCCCAGAAGGTGAGACCTTCCCATCTTCAGTAGCTTCACCAGTGACTATTGAGATCATCTCTCCCAATCTGTAGAGTCTTTGCTCTACATACTCTTTCCAGTCTTTGAGCTTGAAGGCCCAATAGAGTGAAGAGAGTACCTGAGGAAGTATATCGATCGGATCTGATATCACTGTACCCTCAAGCGCTAGCGAGGTAGGGATTCTCAATAAACGCTTCTCTTGCATATCTGGGAATCCCTGTTGCTTCACATTGATACCAATACCTATCGAAAAAGATGTGAAGGTGCTCTCGCAAAGTATACCACAGACCTTCTTATCACCGATTAAAATATCATTGGGCCACTTGATCGTAGCCTTGAGCCCTGTCATGCCCTCGATCGCATGCGATAGTGCTATCCCTACTCGTAAGGGGAGCTGTTCAGGAGGAAATGCTATCTGATGGGGCTCTACTATGAGTGTGAACAGTAGCGCCTCTCCGGGAGCATCAAACCAACGTCTCTTATCAATGCGGCCTCTACCAGAACTCTGATGACGTGCTACCACTACTACTCCAGCTCTCTTCTCTTGAGAATAGAGCTCTTTCGCTTTTGTCATCGTCGATTCAACAGTATCATAAAGAAATACCGGTGATTGATCGAATGGGTTGTCCATATCCAGTCTTTTCATATATGAATGGTATTATTTCGCCAACATTTATGCAACATGAAACTTAGTATCTTGCCATAACCCTTTTCATATTGTATGTTTATACAGTATTTTAGTATAAATATACAGAATAACTAATAAACGAGGTTTTTATGCGAGAACGGCAGAACCGATTGTCTAAGATAAAAGAGCTGATAAAGATTCATAGGATTGATAGTCAGGATATGCTTCTTGAACTACTAGTGAAAGAGGGATATACCGTGACACAGGCTACATTATCACGAGATCTGAAGATGTTAAAAGTAGGAAAGATCTCTGATGGATGGTCAGGCTACTATTATGCTCTTCCAGATAATGATCTTATATCAGAATCAGAGAAAAGCTATATCCAGGACGTCAGACGTGGAGTACTCTCCATAGAGTTCAGTAATAATATCGGGGTCATCAAGACTCGACAGGGCCATGCAGATAGTGTCGCATTGGCTTTGGACATCTTATCTATCCCGGAGATCCTCGGAACCGTCGCAGGCGATGATACGATCTTCATCATTCTCCGAGAGGGTATGACAAAAGAGGACCTTCTTGAGAGTTTCAAGATCCGGATCCCGGAGATCGATACCTGAGACAGGCACTTTCTTATAGGAAAAAGTAAAAATAATCACTATCTTATTGATATATCTTAAGATAATCAGGAGAAGATCATGGCAATACAATACATTGATCTGAATAAGAGTACTTCATTCGCTGAATTAGCAGCATTAGAACCAGCAATAATGAAACAAGAGCTTACTGGAAATAGAGTAAGTGATTATTCCATCCCCGCTGGAGGATCACTTAATTTCAATTATGCAGCATCACCAGTCAATGAGACCCATATTGAGATTCTACAGAGACTTGCTGATGAACAGCAGGTCATTGAGAAATATCATGAAGTAGCTAGCGGTATGATCATGAATACAGGGGAGTCCCGAAAGGTCCTCCACCATCTGACTCGTGGTAAACTCTCAGCCGATGTCATCGAAGATGAGATCGACCTTGAAAGATTCTATGCATCTCAGCTAAAACGTATCGATACCTTCTCAAATCAGGTTCATTCAGGAGTTATCAAGGGATCTACGGGAAAAGCGTTCAATACTGTTGTACAAATTGGTATAGGAGGCTCTGACCTTGGTCCTAGAGCACTCTATCTTGCCCTAGAGGGTATCATGGCTTCTCAGAAGCTGAAGGCTGAATTCATCTCAAATGTAGATCCAGATGATGCGGCAGCAGTCTTGAGAAGAGTAGACCCAGAGACCACTCTTTTTATTATTGTCTCAAAGAGTGGTACTACTCAGGAGACTCTCACGAATAGAGACCTGGTATTACAGACAGTCGCTGCAAACAAGATCAAAGGGTTCAAACCTTCAAAGCATATGGTAGCAGTTACCAGTAATAGTAGCCCATTAGCTTCATCAGAAGACAATCTGGAGAGTTTCTTCATTGATGACTATATCGGTGGTAGATATTCCTCCACTAGTGCAGTAGGAGGACTCGTCCTCTCTCTAGCCTTTGGTGTAGATACGTTCAAGGATCTACTCGGTGGTGCTCATGAAGCTGATGAACTTGCACTCCATTCTGATATCAAGACAAATGCACCATTGATGGATGCACTGATAGGACTCTATCAGAGAAATGTATTAGATCTCAGAACAACAGCTATCCTGCCCTATTCTCAGGCTCTATCACGATTCCCTGCACATCTGCAGCAGCTTGATATGGAGAGTAATGGGAAACGAGTGAATAGAGCTGGACAGCCTATCGATTACAAGACCGGTTATACGCTCTTCGGAGAACCAGGAACTAATGGACAGCATTCATTCTATCAGCATCTACATCAAGGTACTGATGTGACACCTCTCCAGTTCATCGGATTCTCAGAGTCTCAATACCAAGAAGACTTGATCATAGATGGTAGTACGAGTCAGCAGAAGTTGAATGCTAACTTAGCAGCTCAGATCATCGCATTCGCGAAGGGTCAGGAACACGAGAACCTCAACAAGCAATTCCCTGGAGAACGATATTCTACACTCCTCCATGGAAGACAGCTTACTCCTAGAACATTGGGAGCACTACTTGCTCATTTTGAGAATAAGGTGATGTTCCAGGGATTCCTCTGGAATGTGAACTCATTCGATCAGGAGGGTGTTCAACTTGGGAAGCTTCTCACAAAGAAGGTCTTATCAGGAGACATCAATGATAGTGCTCTTGCCTCTTTTGTAGAACTGATCTCTTAATATCTTAGCGTACAAAACTTCCAGCCATGAGGATCATTGATTCTCATGGCTTTTTCTTTGTCCAGATCATTATGAGCTCACTAGCTATCATTTGGGTTCATGAATTATTTTTTGCGCAAAAAAACCCCCCAGGGAAAAGGAGGTTTAAAACCCTGGGGGGAACATCAAAAGGAGGTCGATGAAAAAAGTCTTTTGCTCTTTCATAACGGTAAACACGTACCTAAATAAAAGGTTACAGTTTTTTCAACAACTTATACTCATGTAATTGTTTGACCAACTACCTTAGTTGCGTTATCTTTTACGCCTATAAAATAGACATATCTAAAAAATAAATCAAGGCTAAAATTCAAGATCCATAGAATAGTAAAAGAAATAGTAAAATCCTCTAATACATCGATATCTACTAGAGGATTAACTTTTCTAGGCGCCCTAATTCTTCAAGGAATAGGGCTGTCGGGTATTCTCAAGGACGTCTCTCCAGAGACTACCCTCAGTATCTACTCTATTTCGCTCAGCAACAGCTACCTTGATCGGAATATGAACATATTTATTGTTCAACAAACTAATTAGAGTTCGAGTCTTCCCAGTCATAGCGGCATGAACAGCATGAGCACCCAGTCGTGAACAATAGATCGAATCATTCGGATTGGCTGGAGCACTTCTGATGATATAGCTAGGGTCGATATATTTGATATTAACCTCGATCTCTTCATTATCGAAATACTCTTTGACCCGAGTCTTTAAGAACTCGCCGATATTCTGTAATCTAACATTACCTGAAGCATCTACCTTCTCACTCTTTTTAAGGAGATCCTGGCCTGCGCCTTCTGCTACAAGAATGACTGCATGGCCGCGGTCCAAGATCCTTTTCTTCAGATTCTCCAGTAACCCGTTCGGTCCTTCAAGATCAAAGGGATTCTCTGGTATAAGACAGAAGTTCACATCACTCATAGCAAGAGCCGTATGAGCTGCGATGTAACCCGATTCACGACCCATGACTTTTACGAGACCGATACCGTTGATAGCATCTGTTGCTTCAATATGAGCCCCTCTTACTGACTGTACGGCAGTACTAACTGCTGTATCAAATCCGAACGAACTCTGAATGAAAGAGAGATCATTATCGATAGTCTTAGGTATACCGATGATAGCGATCTTTAGACCACGTTTTTCGATCTCCTCGCCCACCTCATCAGCTCCTCTAAGGGTACCATCACCACCGATCGTTATCAAAATATTCACATTCATCCGTTCAAGAGAATCAACGATCTCCTCAACTCTATTTCCACTTCCTCGAGCAGAACCTAGAATGGTTCCACCTTTCATCTGGATATCATCAACGAGTTCAGGATCAAGATAAACAGGTTCATAGGGGCTATCAGGCATAAGCCCTCTATACCCATAACGGATTCCGCTTATCCTTCTCACCCCATAACGATACCAAAGACACCTGACTACGGCTCGTATCACATTATTCAATCCCGGACATATACCACCACAAGTCACTACAGCTGCATGGACATGAGCAGGATTGAAGTAGATCTTCTCACGGGGACCTGCGAGTTCGATCAGGTCCTGAGAATCTATCCTTGGTTTACCTTGTTGATCGATATGAGCATCAATATCATAGAGGACTCTCTCTGCCTCATTTACATAATTAGCAATCTTATCACCTCGAACAGATGACATCTCGATCGGTGAATCGATCTTTGCCGGTCCTAATGAGGGGATGCTGAAATCATAATGATACGTCGCCATATTCAAGCTCCTTTTTCAGTGTATCTTTGAAATCAATAAATATATTTTGTGCATAATGTTTCACATCCTGCTGAAATTCATCATACAATTCAATCAATTTAATACCTGAAGAGGTCAGGACGGCTCCTTCTCGAGCCTCACCGCCTCTTCTTCTCTCAAGAATCTGTAGATCAAGATCCTTTTCCAGGGTCTTCAGCATACTGAAGGCTTTAGAATAGGAGATACCAAGATTAGCAGCAGCACTACGAATCGAGCCCACACAGGAGATCTCCTGCAATAGCCACAGGACTCCGATGCCCATGAACTTCTCTTGATTCCCATCTACAAGATAGATCTTGAGTTTTAGTTCCACAGCTCACCTGCAGCAGTGAAGACTGCCTTATATAGCTCATCGACATTCTCAAGATCGACACTAGAGAACGCTATACGGAGATAGGATCCCTGAATTGCTATCGTTCCGATCCCATATTCATTCAGCAGGTGTAATCGCAATTTTTCAGCATCACCTTTACAGATGAACGTCATGAAATACCCGGAATTGAAAGGAAGCGGGATCAAGTTGTCATCAGCACAGTATTCAGCGAGGATCTCTTTGACCTTCATATATCGTGCTTTCAGTATTTCGAAGGATGCAGCCTTCTCCTGATAATAGGTTGGACTCTTCAGTGCCTTCAATAGTAATGATTGTGCAGGTCGACTACAGTTAGAGACTGATGACCTGATAACTCCCATAGT
>CAZLZY010000157.1:0-5878 GCA_964564075.1 uncultured Spirochaetales bacterium | reverse complement strand
ATTCCAGTTCATATTCACCATCATAGGAGGGGTCAAAGAGGATACAAGGTACCGGGTTCAGAGAGTGTGCGGTCTTTGCAGCGGGTTTCCCGTTGATCTTGATCTTCACATCTCCTGTCTTCTTATTATGCTCGTACATATCATCAGAGTTACCATGGTCCGCACTGATGATCATGACTCCACCAGCAGCCACAATCGCTTTCTTGATCCTTCCGATCTGAAGATCCATTGCTTCCATAGAACAGATGACTGCTTCGAATATGCCGGTATGTCCGACCATATCGCCATTAGGGAAGTTCAGTTTTATCAATGCATACTCACCAGATTCGATCTCTTTGATGACTCTGTCAGCGATCTCTGCACATTTCATCCATGGTCGTTGTTCGAAGGGTAGGATATCAGAGGGGATCTCTACATACTCTTCAAGTTCTTCACTGAATTTTCCACTCTTATTACCATTGAAGAAATAGGTGATGTGACCGAATTTCTGAGTCTCACTGATCGAAAACTGTTTCACACCCGTAGCACAAAGATACTCTGCCATAGTCCTGTCAATTGAAGGAGGAGTGACGAGATACTGTTTAGGGACATGAAGATCACCATCATATTCCATCATCCCTGCATACTCGACCTTAGGGATCCTAACACGATCGAACTCAGTCAGTTCCTCTGCCTCAAAAGCTTTTGTGATCTCAAGTGCTCTATCGCCTCTGAAGTTGAAGAGGATGACACTATCACCATCTTGCATAGCTCCAACAGGTGTTCCATCTTCGCCGATAACGAATGGAGGGAGGTCCTGATCGATTGCTTCAGTCTCATTTCTTAAAGTCTCAATCGCTTCATGCGCTGATGGGAACATTCTTCCTTCCCCTAACACATGAGTCTGCCACCCTTTGTGAACCATTGACCAGTTCGCATCATATCGGTCCATAGTGATAACCATTCTACCACCACCTGATGCTATCTTAGCATCAAATCTCTCATCACTGGCCTCTTTCAGAAACTCTTCGAAGGGATCGAAGAACTCTAATGCAGAGGTCTCTCCGACATCTCTACCATCGAGAAGTCCATGGACTCTTACCGCTTTCACACCATCTTCTTTTGCTTTAAGGATCATAGATCTCAGATGTGCTATATTTGAATGGACATTACCATCAGACATCAATCCGATAAAATGTAATGCGCCCTTAGTATCTACACAATTCGATACGAGTTTCTTCCATACTTCTCCCGTATAGATATCACCAGATTTGATCGACTGACCAACAAGTTTTGCTCCTTGAGCAAATACTCGACCACAACCAATCGCATTATGGCCTACTTCACTATTACCCATATCATCATCTGATGGTAGACCTACTGCTACACCATGGGCTTTCATCTTCGTCCAAGGACTTGTCTGATACAATTCATCTAATGTATCTGTATGAGCTGCAGCAACGGCATCTCCTTTCTCATATTTACCAAACCCAACACCATCCATGATCATCAGGACAACAGGGCCTTTTCTACCTGAGAATGCTTTCTTCTTCTGTAAAGATTCTACCATCATATTACTCCTTCATAAGTAAATCTTCGGTCACACCGAAGTTCTCGTATGTTTCTATATTACCTTCTGGTTCAACGTGAATCGTCACATCAAAGATCGCTGGGATCTCATCTCGTAACGCTTTTTCTGTCTGTATAGCGATCTCATGTCCTTGTGCTACGGTCAATGAACCATCCACTTCAATATCCATATCAATTATATACACATTATTCAACTTCCTGATACGTGTTTTATGAGGATTGACAACTCCTGGGACCAATCGAGTGATCTTGAATACCTCTTCATACATCTCAGGTCTATCTAGTCCATCCATCAATTCTGATGAAGCCTCTGAGAATATCTCAAAGGCTGATTTCAAGATCCAAAGACTGACGACTATGGTGGTGACACTATCTAGGATCGGCATATTCAATATGATCGTGAAGAAGACCCCTACTAGTACGCTCAATGAGATGTACACATCATTCTTCATATTCTTCGCGTCGGCGATCAGCATAGAACTGTTCACCTTCTCTCCCGCTCTGAACTTGTTCATTGCTAAGAGGATCTTTCCTACTATCGATATTCCGATCGCAATGAAGGCTATCGGAGAGGGGGTCTCTCGTACCTCTTGTGCGATGAGTTGTTTTATTGCAGCGATCCCTAGTTCGGCTCCGGCAAAGAAGATGATGAAGGAGAGGAGCTTGGTTGCGATCGTCTCAGCCCGTGCATGTCCGTAAGGATGTTCTAGATCTGGTGGTTTGCTCGAGATCGCACCTGTGAACAGGGTGATACTTGAGGTTAGAACATCCGTCAGAGAATCTATCCCATCACCTATGAGAGCAAAAGACCCACTGATGAAGCCTATCCCTATCTTGATACTAGAAAGAACTGCATTCCCTAGGATACCTATCCAGGAGGTACGCCGTATGATGAGCTCTCTTTGCTTTTGGTCTAGTACAGGGGTCTTGTCTTTTCTTTCAGCCAATCGGAAACCTCCTCTGTGAGTAGATCCTTCAACTGAGTATAGACGAACTCATGGTATGCATCGATCTGTGCCCTTTGAGTTTTGTTTAAGGATGCTAGATCAATGAGTCTCTTCTCATAATGACAGACAGTCAGATCCTTTAACCTAAGGAAAGGACCGAACTCCGTAGTCTCGGCTTCATCAACATAGACGAGATTCTCTATTCTAATCCCATGACTGCCTTCTCGATACAATCCCGGTTCATTTGAGAAGACCATACCACGCTTTAGAGGGACCATGATTGGTTTGGGACTAATATTTTGAGGACCTTCATGAACATTGAGCATATGTCCTACACCATGTCCGGTACCATGTCTGAACTGTTTTCCTTCATTCCATAACCACATTCGAGCAATAGCATCAAGCTGATACCCACAGGTCCCTTCAGGGAACTGTTGGACTCCTAGAGAGAGATGGCCCTTGAGCACTGCAGTATAGTCTTCGATCTGCTGTTGTGTAGCATTCCCAAAGAGAAGGGTCCTCGTGACATCCGTGGTTCCTCCGGTATACTGACCACCACTGTCGAGGACCATGAGTCCATCACCTGTGAGTGAATAGGCAGTTTCAGGAGTCGCAGAATAGTGGTTAAGAGCACCGTGATCTTTGAACCCGACAATTGGAGAGAAGCTCTCATCCAAAAAGGTTCTTCTCTCTGCTCGAAAGGTTAACAACTTCTGTGCGAAGATGATCTCATCCAACGGTTGGGTATCAGTATCCCACGTTATCTCAAGCCAGTGCAAGAAAGAGACAAGTGCAGCGCCATCTTCACGATGAGCCTCTATCATACCGTTGAGTTCTACCCCATTCTTCACACTCTTAAGATCAGTGGTTAAATCACGACCTTCAATGATCAAAACAGTAGAAGGGATGAGAGAAGAGAGTTCCATATTCACTTTATCAGGTGAGAGAAAAAGTGATCTTTGTGACGCCATCTCCTGTTTCAATTGAATGAGTATGGACTCATAGGGGAGAAGGGTCACCTGCTCTCCCAATCCAGTGATTGCGGAAAGTCTCTGCATATCTCCAAAGAGATAGACCGATTCTTGTGTGATAAGGCTATAGGACATGAATAGAAGCGTATTAGCAACATCATTCCCTCGTAGATTCATCAACCATGCGATATCATCGAGGCTTGTTAGTAGAACAGCTTCAGCACCTTTCTTCAAAGCTATCGATCGTACTTCTCCGATCTTCTCTTCTCTTGAACTACCGGTGATAGAGAGAGGTAGCTCAATGATCGGTTCCTGAGGGATAGCGGGTCTCTCTTCCCAGATACCCGTAAGGAGATCATCAGTTGGCTTCAAAGAGATCTCTTTCCCTTGGAGTTTCTTATTGATAGTCCTGAACAACGAGATACTGATCTCATCTGCACAGACCCCAACAGTCGAGCCTTCCGGTAGTGTCTCTCGTAGCCAATCTGCATAATCAAGGACTGAGGGAAGTCCGACTTTGAAGACAGAGAACTCAGACGCTTCTACCTGTTCTTCAGCCTGCAGGAAATATCTGGAATCAGTCCAAAGACCCGCAGTATCTCTTGTTATGACAACAGTCCCTGCAGATCCGGTAAACCCTGAGATCCACTCTCTTGTTCGCCAACGGGAACTGACATTCTCACTCTGATGGGGGTCCGTTCCAAATATAATAAAAGCATCTAGGTGTCGTTCATTCATCTCATTTCTTAAAGCCTGTACTTTTTCTCCGCTCATCTCATTTCCTCGTATTAGTTTAGGTGTTATAAACATACTGCTTTCATACTAAAAGGTACAGTATGATCAGATCATAGCCCTCGTCTCTGCATTTCTTCGAACATCAGAGCAACAGCAGGGCAAAGACGACTGTTCTCTAAGGTCTGCTTCATATAGCGGTGAATATACCGCTGATCTGTATGAGGATACTCCCTACAGGCTTTTGGCCTCTCCGTATATATAAGACAATGATTGTCACCGCAAAGGAACGGACAGGGGTGTTCTTTGAACACATAATCATTATCTTCATCGATTATCAGATAGCTCTCTATGACCTCTTTTCTCTTTAATCGAAGAGCTTTCCCTATTCGTTCGATATCCTGCTCATTCACCAATGGGCCAACAGAAGTACAGCAGTTTGCACATGACAGACAATCGATCTCCAGGAATGCATCATCATGAAGCTCTTGAAACAGTTTCACTAACTCTTTAGGTCTCATCTTCTTGAGCTTTCTACCCATAGCCTTGTTCTGTTGGTATCGGCTTTTTGAGCGCTCGAGGATCTTCTTATACTCTTCGATCATATAAGATGCTCCAAAGGGAAGCGGGCAATGGTGAGCCCCTTCTCTTTGATGATCTGAGCAGGTTCACCATGGAGATAGATATGATGAGTCTCAACACCCTCAGGTACCGTGATGAAGATGTCACCCTTCTGTGGTATATGATCCTCGAATTCAAGATACACGTTATAGGTGAACCCGTCCCGTTCCTCTATCACATAAAGGGAATGGATCTCTGATGCGGGAAAGAGTCGTTTCGTAGTACCGACTACGCTCCAAGAGCCTGTATCACTTTGATAGAAGCTTCGTGTAGAATATCCAGGTAAGACGACAGCCTCACCAGCCTCACATAATATACATTCAGGATCAGCAGCATACTCAAACCAATATCCTGAGCTCTGAGGTATTGGTATGGTCTTCTGTCGATACCCCAGATTACTTAATAAACAATAGTGTTTTTCCCCTATCGATAATCTGATCGTAAAGAGGTCTCCAGTCTGACTGATCGAATCAATATGCTTAACGAGGGAGGGAAATAAGGAAAGATAGAGGCTCATCACTTCATCTGAATAGGTTCCGATATTATCTGAGGTAAATAAAAGGCCCCCTAGGGCGTTGTTCACCATAAAGAGGGTCCTCTTCTGAGCTTCCAGTAGTGAGGTGTTCTCATCTCTCAAGATGAACACATCCGGATCATTAGAGAAGAATCTCCCGTTGAGCTGAGCTCTTCCGATCGTACTCGTAAGAGAGTTGATCGTGGAGACTCTCTCTTTGTAACGGACCATCTTAAGTTTGAGGTCTTCCCAACCTAGAGAGACATCAGCACCCACCCTACAATAGTCTACAAAGCCAAATGCGGAACCTAATGGGACTCCACATCCGAGAATCTTCATCGACCCAGATATCTCTCTGAGAAATCTCATGGATTCTGTCATGATCTGGCCTCGAGATCGTCCCTTTCTTGGTTTGAGTGCTGCAGCATAGAGAAAATCGAGTTTCACGAGGGAATAGCCCCAGGTATGTTCTATCGTATAGAAGACACGTTTCAAATAGGATCTGACCTCGGGTTGATAGATAT
>CAZLZY010000156.1:0-5881 GCA_964564075.1 uncultured Spirochaetales bacterium | reverse complement strand
CTCATTTCTATTCTTCTCATGATTTTTGAATCGAAAAGAAGGTCCCTCTGTTTAGAAATGTCAGGAGTAACGAACCAATATGGATGAATTATTAATCACAAAAAATGATATCATAACTGCGATGTAATTCTTGCTGAGCAGCTGAGATCAAATAAATTTGTGATAAAGAACTTGGTAAAAGAGTGAAGTATATCCAAAAACATTGTATTACTGTTGTATTCCACCAACTTCATTGAGTTAACCATAGGAGAAATCAGATTATTACAAACTTTGGTATGATAATACTTTACTAAAAAAGTATTTTATTATTTGTTATTTGTTTGACATACTACTTTTGGTATAGTAATATGTTCTATATTAACAAATGACGACGTAGTCATACAAGGGGTTACTATGAAAAAACTATTGTGGGTAAGTATTTTATTACTGTTTATTGGATCTTTCGCCTTTGCAGCTGGACAGCAAGAAACTGTTAAAAAAGTTGAGAAGATCGAAATTAGTGTTGGCTCACATCAGTCATCACAGAGTCCTCACCAATGGGTAATCGAACAGTTCAAAGAAAGAATCGAAGCAGCTTCAGAAGGTGTTGTTGAAGTTAAGATCTTTGCCGATGGACAACTTGGAAATGAGAGAGATAACGTAGAAGGTGTTCAGCTAGGAACTATTCAAATGGCTCTTGCTGATACTGGGTATGTTGCAAACCTTGTTCCTGAATATGGACTTCTAACCCTACCCTTCATCTATAGGAATTATACACACTTGAACAATGTACTGAAAAGTGATGTTGTATTGGAAATGGACCAGCTTTTCATCGAAAATAGAGGTATCCGACCACTAGGATGGTATCCTGATGGTCTGAGAAACTTTATCACTAAAGATCCTGTTAAAAAACTCTCAGATTTTGATGGTTTGAAGTTAAGGGCTATGGAGTCCGATGTTGTTATCGCAACAATCAATGCTCTTGGAGCTAATGCTACCCCTATCCCTTGGGGTGAAGTTTATACTTCAATCCAGACAAATATCGTTAGTGGTATGGAATCTGCTCCAACAAGTATTAAAGCAATGAAATTCTATGAACAAGCAAAGAACCTTACATTAACAGAACATATTAACCTTGGTGTAACATGGATCATTAGTGATTCATTTTTCACCGGTCTTCCAAAAGAATACCAGGATATGATTGTAAATATTATGGCTGACATAGTAGAAGAACAGAAAGCCCGAACTGTTGCACAGATGGAAACCGCTGTAGCTGATATGGAATCATATGGTGTCACAGTTTATGAGATTGAGAAGGCTCCTCTTGTAGAAGCTGTACAGCCAGTATGGGAAAATTTTGCAAGCAAGATCAATAATGGACCATCAATCATCAAAAGGATTCAGGACGTTAAATAAATGCTTGATAGACTATATATAGTCTTGAAGTATATAACGGTGGTATTGTTTGCCACCGTTGTTGTCATCACTAGTGCCCAGGTAATTGCAAGGTATGTATTTAACAATTCATTTGTTTGGGCTGAGGAATTAGCCCGATATGTATTTATCTGGGCAACTATGATTGCAACGGGCTTAGGATTCAGACAGGGATCTCATCTGACATTAAGCCTACTTACTGATAGACTCAAACCGAAAGCTAATCTATTTGTGCTACTTCTTGGGGAGATTGTGATCGTAGTCTTCCTCTTCACACTAATAATCTATGGCATGAAAATAGTATCTATGAATTTTACTATTACTTCTGCAGCAATGAAGATCCCATTGGCTATACCATATCTGGGTATTCCTTTTGGAGGAGCAATCATACTTATCTTCAATCTAGAAATGGTGATTAAGAAAATATCATCTTTATTAAAGGAGATAAGATAAATGCAGACTACCCTCATATTCGTGATGTTCTTCATCTTTCTATTTATTGACCTCCCTATAGCCTTTGCACTAGGATCAGCATCTCTGGTAACTATTATATTTGCTACGAATCTGCCCCTCGAATTGATAATTCAGAGGATATTTACCACATTGGATTCATTTCCGATGATGGCGATACCCCTATTCATGCTTGCAGGACAATTAATGAACAGTAGTGGTATAACCCTGAGAATTGTTAATTTCTCTGATAAACTTGTAGGACATATCAGGGGAGGACTCGCCCAAACTAATATTTTGGCAAGTATCCTCTTCTCAGGAATATCCGGTTCTGCTGCAGCTGATACCTCTGTAATGGGGGCAATGTTGATACCTGCCATGAAAAAGAAAGGATACGACACAGATTTCGCTGTTGTAGTAACCTGTACCTCTTCGTGTATTGGCCCTATCATCCCTCCAAGCATCCTGTTCATCATCTATGCCACTATAACAGGAATATCTGTGGGAAAACTATTCATAGCTGGAATCATTCCAGGATTATGTGTAGGGATAGGTCTTATGATAATTACCTATATTATCTCAGTTAAGCGAAACTACCCTAAAGATGCAAAAGCTACCTTCAAAGAAAAAATAGTAGCATTTTGGAAAACTATTGATGCACTCGTTATGCCAGTCATCATCATTGGCGGAGTTTTGAGTGGTGTTTTCACTGCTACAGAGTCCGGAGCGATCGCGGTAGTCTATGCTATTATCATCGGTTTTTCAAAAAAGGAACTCAACTTCAAGAAACTTGTTGATAGTATCTTTGATGCAGCCATCATGACAGCTGTAACCATGATCATCATTGCCTGTGCCTCACTATTCAGCTGGTTATTGACTATCGATCAATTCCCACTACGAGTCACAAACCTTCTCTTACAGATATCTCAAACGAAAGCAGTGATAACATTCTTACTTGTTATCCTATTCTTAATCGTTGGGTTATTCCTTGATGGTACATCAGCAATCCTAATACTTGTACCGGTCCTAGCTCCTTTATCTGCTCAATTTGGCTATGATCCTGTACACCTGGCACTGTTTATGGTAGTGACACTACTTATTGGAGGTGTTACTCCCCCTGTCGGAATTTTACTGTTCATTGCTTGTAGTATTGGAGAGATCAAGGTAAAAGATACGATAGGTATGTTGATACCATATTTCATTACAATGGTAATTATAGCATTGTTGCTAGCATATATACCTCAAATATCCCTGTTCTTACCAAATCTATTTTTTAACTGATCAACAATGATTAGAGCGCCATCTCAAAGCCGTTATTCATAATAATAGCGGCTTTTCTCCGTTCAGCCCCTATCTCCTCCCCTCCCCGATTCTCATTGAATCCTCACATGTTTATGACTATCTTAATAACACGGAGGATATTATGAGTAAAATAGTCATATTATTCAGCATCCTTTTATTACTGTTCACCGTAAGCACTGTGACAGCAAAAGGTACTGTAGAAGAATCAGAAATAGTGATAGAGATACCGGCAGAGATGGACCCTGAAGAGGAAATGTTACGTGAACAACTAACTGATCTTCAATATTGTGTGACTCAGGAAGAGGCTACTGAACAGCCCTTCAATAATGCATACTGGGATAACAAACGAGCGGGTCTCTATGTCGATATAGTTTCAGGAGAACCCTTATTCAGTTCTCTTGATAAGTTCCGATCAGGATCAGGTTGGCCGAGTTTCACTAGGCCAGTAGATGAAGAGAATATTTTTGAGATTCAGGATAATTCAATTGGGATGAGAAGAACAGAGGTTCGTAGTGCCGAAGCAGACAGTCATCTTGGACATCTGTTCAATGATGGTCCTACAGCGACTGGTCTAAGATACTGTATCAATTCAGCATCCTTGAGGTTCATACCTGCAGAGGAACTTGATCAAGGGGGATACGGAGAGTATAGCTACCTGTTCGAATAGCTTAGAATTCTATGCTACAATCTTCTCTGATGATAGCCTCATAGTTATCGATCTTGAATTTGATCTTCTGGAGAGCAGTCTGTAGATCTTCGATCTCATGAGTCAACTTATCTTTCTGAGCTTTTAATAGGTCCTTACGCTCTTCGATCGTATCATCACCTGATTCCGTCAACTCTCTATAGAGACGAATATCTTTGAGGGGCATCCCTATGGTACGAAGACATACGACGAACTTCAGCCAATCAAGATCATGGAAACTAAACTGTCTGTGGCCATTGGGTAATCTGAAGATATCAGCGAGGATCCCATCCTTCTCATAGAAGCGCAGGGTATCTTGGGTCAGACCAGTCGCTTCACGGATCTCTTGCATAGAATAGGTCTGTTCAGTAACTCTGGTTTTGTTCATAACGTTACTCTATGAGAATTTTCTACAAATAACAAGCGTTACTATTGACCTAGAGTCGACTCTAGGTCTTACAATATATTATAACAATACGAATGAGAGCAGAAACTGATCTGCACTATCATATAAGGAGTCTCACATTGAATAACTTTTCCTATTTCATCCCAACAAGAATGTTCTTCGGCGCTGGTTCACTTAAAGAACTGGCAACAGTATCTCTTCCAGGTAAGAAGGCGCTTATCGTCATATCTGCCGGTAAATCAACAAAGGCCAATGGATACCTCGATAGAGTACAGAAGCTCCTTGAAGAAAACGGCGTATCATCTGTTGTCTTTGATAAGATCCGTCCGAACCCAATACGAAAACATGTTATGGAGGGAGCGCTTCTCGCTCGAGAGGAATCTTGTGATTTCATCTTAGGTCTCGGTGGTGGTAGCAGTATCGATTCTGCGAAGAGTATCGCTATCATGGTGAACAATCCTGGCGATTATTGGGATTATATACATGGTGGATCTGGAAAAGGCATGGCGTTAACCCAAGCAATCCTACCGATCGTTGCCGTGACGACCACTGCAGGTACAGGGACTGAGGCTGATCCATGGACTGTTATCACTCATGAAGAGAGACAGGAGAAGATCGGTTTTGGTACTGATGATACCTTCCCAGTTCTCTCGATCATCGATCCAGAGCTGATGTTGACTGTTCCAAAAGCACTTACCGCCTACCAGGGGTTTGATGCATTCTTCCATGCTGCAGAGGGCTATATCGCCAATGTAGCGACACCGATCAGCGATTCCTATGCTCTTAAGAGTATCGGAATACTTGCAGAATATCTTCCAGTAGCAGTACAGGATGGAATGAATCTTGAAGCTCGTTCACAGGTAGCGCTCGCCAATACCCTATCGGGTATGGTCGAATCAACCTCATCATGCACCTCTGAACACTCACTCGAACATGCTTTGAGTGCCTACCATTCACAACTGCCACATGGTGCAGGACTTATCATGTTATCACAGTCATACTTCGAACACTTCGCTTCAGTCTGTCCACAAAGACTCATGGATATGGCAAAGGTCATGGGTGAGGAGGGAACTTCAACTGATGATTTCTTCACTGCACTCGTGAAGATGCAAGAACGATGTGATGTAGCAGAACTCAAGATGTCTGATTATGGTATCACTGAAGAGGAGATTCCCAGTATAGCTGAGAATGCAAGAAGGACCATGGGTGGTCTCTATGGAGTAGATCCTGCATCAATGAGTGATGAGGATGCTATTGAGATCTTAAGAAGAGCATATAGATAAGCTCTCATATATGAGACTGGAGTGAGTTGTATACGCTCCAGTCTTCATTATCCTAGCTATCGAGCTCTGCGAGATATTCCCATCTTTCGATCTTCTCTTCCAACTTAGTCTCAACCTCTTGGTATCTCTGATTCAATGCTCGCATCTTCTCAGGATCGATATCAGGGAGGCAGAAGCTTGTTTCAATATCTGCTTTCTCTGTTTCTAGTTCATCGATTAGTGCCTCTATAGCACCATATTCTTTCTTCTCTTTGAACGAGAGTCCCTTCTTCTCTTCTCTCTGGACTCTCTTCTGCTTCTTGGTAACAGGCTCTTTCTTCTGTTCCTCTAAAGCTTTCTGAT
>CAZLZY010000155.1:0-5894 GCA_964564075.1 uncultured Spirochaetales bacterium | reverse complement strand
GTAACTTCATACATACCTCATATAATCAACAAAACGCGGCAAGTATGTCACGAAAGAAAGTAAAGGTCTAGTTACAAATCTCTATTCTTTAAGTTTAAATCACAAATAGAATAATAGTAATTACTATTTGACACACGCTATTTTTTAAATTTACCAGATACTAAAAAATATATACTTCTACTGGTAATAATACCGGAACAGTATCACCAGTTCCTAACTGTCCAGAAAAATTCCCCCCCGTGACAAAGAGTCTATCTTGAGAATCGATATAAAGCATATGCCCTCCACCACCTGACATTTTTTTCACATCACTGATAGTAGTAACAGGGGTTCCATTCTTTATAAGACTTGTTCCATCTCCGAACTGTCCATTGGAATTATTCCCACAACAGTATAGATTTCCATTATTTTCAAGAAATAGAGTAAAATCTGTTCCACATGTAATATCAACGACCACAATTCCGTCCATTATAATTTCAGGAGAATGTTTATCTAACGCGGTACAATCACCAAGCTGTCCCATTCCATTATCACCCATAGCATAAGTCGTGGAATTCCCATTGCCGTAGTCCTTCACATAGAACGAGCAGTTACTTCCAGCTGAAATCTTTGTCACAGCACTGTCAATCTCAAACCATACTCCCCTCGCCTCAGTATTCCCAGTTCCCAGCTGACCATGATCATTACTTCCTACCCCATAAAGAAATCCATCAGTTGTTAGTACTAAAGAATGACTTTGTCCAAGAGAAATATCTGCAGCCTGCTTATCGTAAGGTAATGCAATAACCATGGGAGTATCAATTTGATTGATAGAAGCATTATTATTACCGAGTTGACTATCGCTATTTGATCCAAAAGCATAAAGAACTCCATCGGAGTCAATACACATTGAATGATAGTACCCAGCTGCTATAACAGAAATATCATGGTCAGAAAGTATCTGTTGAGGTTGATCAATACTTGTAAAAGTATTGCTATCACCAATACCAAGCTGACCACTATTATTTTCTCCAGTAACAAAGAGATCTCCATCTTCCTGTAGCATGAGGGAAAATCGATACCCTGTAGCTATAGCCTCAATACCTGTCATGATCTCAACAGGATCACTAGTGCTCCCAATAAGATCATTCCGACCGAGTTGTCCTTCATCGTTATACCCCATACCCCAAAGATTTCCATCTTCTAGTAATACAAGAGAAAATGCCCAGCCAGCGGCAACAGCTTTAATCGGATTTGATTCCCATATAGCATATAGATGAACATCTCTCTCAGAAATATAAAAGGTCATGTCCGGGTTAAGGATACTCCCCCCACCATCCTCCTGAAGATTCCACCCCGAAAATTTATAACCATATTTACATAAATTATTATAATTCTCTAACACATTCACCAATTCACCATTATCATAACTTTCACAATCTACGGGAGGCAATCCAGAAGTGCTACCATTCCCATGATAAATCACAGAAAAGGTTTCACTATCATTTAAAAAAAAATCACAACTAAGTAGCGATAATCCTACTATAAAAATACATAATAATATAAGAATTTTTTTCATAATTCACCCCCAATTCCATTAAACACAGATGTATTCTGATAGCCTAGTAATGTAACACTTAATAGTAGTATAAAAAAATCGAACCGATGTTTTGTATACTATACAATTACTACAGACTTAGTTTTATAGAAAACTACGGGATCAGAAAGTTGAAAGCCAATGGTTACTCCAAATTTTAAATTGATATCAATCTTCAGTATAATATGAAACTTTAAAGCGGTCAATAATAGAGAGTAAATACAACACTAAGAGATATGTTATCATGTATTTAGGTATCATCACCTATTATCTGATCTGATTTGTACAACTCATTGCAGTCTAATCTATTGACGCCTGATACTAGTCCTCTCTCATTACCCTTAGCAGATATCTGTTTTTATTCTTATCTGTGAGCTATGAACTTCCTATTACTTTGCTCTTAAGGAAGTCGCATCACACCATAGAAGGCATCATAAGACTTACTCTAGTAGAGGAGGTCGCCCGCCTTATTGCGGATTCGAACCTTCAAAGCAGGATATGCTCCTTCTCCTATCATCGAAAGAATTTTGAATGAAAAAAAGGATCCCACCGATTACTCAGTGGGATCCTTATATATCAACTCAATAGTTAAGTTCTTTATTTCTCTGTTTTCTTCTGGTAGGCTACAAGCCCCTCTTTAAGTATATGCATAGAAGCCTTCAGATCATGTTCATTCAAGACGTATGCGATACGTATCTCCTGCATTCCCAGACCTTCTGTAGCATAGAAACCTGAGGCAGGTGCGAACATGACGGTCTCCCCATCAATATCGAATTCAGTAAGAAGGAAGATCGCAAACTTCTCAGCATCATCTACTGGCAGTTTTGCGATGATATAGAAGGCTCCATGAGGATGACTGTGAACCACACCGGGGATACTCTCCAATGCATTCGATACGATATCTCTTCGTTTCTGATACTCTTTGAGAACATCTTCCATATAGGAGTCAGGTGTATCGATAGCTGCAAGTCCAGCGATCTGTTCTATATAAGGAGGGCAGAGTCGTGACTGTCCGAGTTTCAAGGCACCCGCTAGGATATCGAGATTCCTAGAGATAAGAAAACCAATTCTTGCACCACAAGCACTGTATCGTTTTGAGATACTGTCAACCATGACGGTTCGTTCCTCTATACCTTTGATAGTCATCACACTCGTATGAGTTACTCCGTCATAGACGAACTCCCTATAGACCTCATCTGCGATGAGGAATAGATCATGTTCTACTACGAGCTCTGCGAGCTGAAGAAGATCCTCTTTCGCATAGACATGTCCAGTAGGATTCCCAGGATTACAGATCATGATAGCTTTTGTCTTATCGGTGATCTTGTTCGCGAATGCTTCAATAGAGGGAAGTTTGAATCCTTGCTCGAGCTCTGCTGTGATTGGTACTAGTGTGATACCAGCCATTCTTGCGAACCCACCACAGTTGGTATAAAAGGGTTCAGGAGTGATGATCTCATCACCAGGATCACAGAGAGTCATATAGGTGAAGAGGATTGCCTCACTACCACCGGTGGTCACCATGATATTCTCAGGTTTCAGATCGACCCCGTGCTTCTTGTAGTAGAGGGGCAGAGCTTCTCGGTATTCAGTGAGGCCATCAGATGGACCATACGCTAGTACATCCATCTCTATGTTCTTCACGGCATCTATGAGGTTCTTTGGTGTCTTGATATCGGGCTGCCCGATGTTAAGGTGATATACTTTCTTACCCTCAGCCTTCGCTTGGTCTGAATAGGGTCTTAGTCTTCTGATCGGGGAAGCTTCAAAAGCTTCAATACGGCTAGATATATACATAGTTATCCTCCTGAAATTGATCTTTAGGTAACATATTGGTTAGGTGTCTGAAAGAAAGGTTTATATGCGGCACACCGCTGCTGCGTAGAGGGCCTGTGTTCCCTTGACTGCGACACTTATAAGATGGTTGTGGATCAATAGATTCTTCATTCTTCATATGCTCCAAAAATGAATTCAACCTAAGAATATTGCTATTCATACACAGAAGGCTGTATTCGATATACTACATGAAGATAGCCTTCGAGTAAAGGACCAATACCGGGCCTCCTAGAAATCGAAGATTTTCCATGACAGCAGGGAATGTCTTCATCTATACTAACAGAGAGGGGGAGAATCTATGTGCGATACATTCTGTATAAAGAGAGCTGATCATATCATATTCGCGAAGAACTCAGACAGGCATCCTGAGGAACCTCAATACCTTATGTATGCCCTAGATGCCCTCACAGATTATGAAGATCCCCGAGATATCGAATTTCAACAGCAGTACCGTTCACATAATTGGGATGTGTTAGGAGAAGCCCTCAGCGGTTATTCTCATCCCTACCCGGCACTCATCTCCACACCTTCCTGGTTGTGGGGAGCCGAGATGGGTGTGAACAGCCATGGAGTTGCGATCGGTAACGAGGCTGTCTTCACGAAGAGAGATACTCCCTACCGTGAAGACGGACTACTTGGTATGGATATACTCAGACTCGCACTCCATAATACTGCATCGGCGATGGAGGCTGTAGAACTCATTATCGATCTCATCACCACCTACGGACAGGGAGGTAACGGCGCCTATAGAGGATCCATGCATTATCATAACTCGTTTCTGATCACTGATGGTGATTCGAGTTATATCCTCGAGACTGCCGGAAGACAGTGGGCTTGGAAACAGGTCGAGTCCTCCTCTATCTCGAATATCATGACTATCGCTGAGGACTCTGAGAAGAGCAGTCATCCTGGAGCTTTTTCTGAGCTTCATCAGGACAGGCTCTATACCTACTTCTCTAAAGGGGCCGTAAGACTTGCTCATACAAGGAGGGCCGTTTTGGCGATAGCTGATACGGTACCAGAGGTCAGATCTCTTTGTAGGTCTCATATTACTGATACTCAGCATAGAGGGATGAACTCCCTCTGTATCCATTCCGGTCCATTGATCAAGAGTGCTACCACCTCTTCGCTTATCGTAGATTATGATGGAGCCGGGCACTGCTATGCATGGGGGACCAATGCCCCCTATCCATGCTCTGCGCTCTACGCGCCATTCCCTCTCCCCCAAGATGAGAGACAGCTTGAAGAGCTGAAGAGATCAGCCTTCCCCACGACTCGTAGGGAAGCTATTACCTTCTCAGAGCTAGCAAGGAAGAGCTCTGTGCTGATAGCAGAAGATAAGGCAGGATTTGCTGATATACTTCGCACATGTGAAGCTTCCATCGATGAGAAGACTCTATCGTGGAAAGATCCTATCGATAATAATGCGTATGAGACAGCAGAAATCTGCTATACTGAGATACAACAAGCATATGAGAAATATAAGCACAATAGAGGGGGCCTATCATGATGAGAGATGTTACAGTCAGACTTCCAGATAACAAGGAGGTGGTAGTACCTTTTGGATTGAAGATCTCATCCCTGTTGTCGAGACATATAGATATGGACTTAGGTGTAGCGAAGTATCATGATAATCCTATCGTAGGGGTCCTCGTGAACAACTCATTACAGGCACTCTCCTCTCCAATAGAAACCAATGCAGAGATCAAACCAGTCTATCTATTCAGTGAATATGGTAAGAGGATCTACCGACACTCCATCTGTTTCATCCTAGCGATGGCAGCCTCACGAGTATTCAAGCACAAGCGACTGATCATCGGACACTCCCTAGGAGATGGTTTCTATTTCACTTTTGATGATAATAAGATAGTCACTCATCAGGATGCCCAAGCTTTAGAGGCTGAGATGATGAAGATAAAAGAGGAGAACTTCCCGATAAACAACCTCTTATATGCGTATGAAGATGCACTAGAGTTCTTCGAATCAAAGGGGATCGCTGATACAGCTCTCCTACTCACCTACCAGAACGATCCGAAGATCCCACTCTACGAGTGTGATGGGTTCATTGACCTTGCATATGAGCCTCTTGTTCCCCATACCAATCTGATCGATCGTTTCGAAGTGAATGCCTATGGGAATAATGGGATCCTCCTGCGATACCCACGACAGAATGATTATCATAAGCTTGGAGAATTCTCAGACAATCCTGTGCTCTTCTCGATCTATCAGGATCATAAGAGATGGGGCCATATCGTAGGAGTAAACTGTGTAGGCCAGCTCAATAAACTCTGTTATGAGCGAAAGATCGATAGTTTCATCCAGATCTCGGAATCTTACCAGAACAAGAAGATCTCGAAGATAGCAGACCAGATCGAAAAGAGACGCGGTACAGTGAAGACTATTCTCATTGCCGGTCCATCATCCTCAGGAAAGACCACCTTTACGAAGAAGCTTGGAGTCCAGCTCAAAGTCCTAGGATTCG
>CAZLZY010000154.1:0-5904 GCA_964564075.1 uncultured Spirochaetales bacterium | reverse complement strand
AAAGCTGGACTTCCTTATCCTAGTGCTACTGAACCCATGACTTATGCTGAGTTCGAAGAATTGGCACGAAAGCTCTCAGCTCTCGATGATAGTATCTTTGGTACTGAAGTACATGGTGCATGGTTCCTATTCATGGCAAGTGATATGGCCTATATGATTGATAAGCCACTTCATACAGATAATCAGACCAAGATGAATAATGATCCTGCAGTAAGAGATATCTGGAAAATGTTCCTACGATGGAGAAAAGAAGATATTACGAGTAATCTGATGAACCCTATAAGTGGTTGGGCCGGATCGGCTTTCCAGGCAGGGAATATCGGAATGGTTCAGTTAGGCTATTGGTATGGTGCTTCATGTGCTGGTGTTGAAGGCTATAATGAAAAATACGGATGGGCTCCTGCTCCAGTCATGGAGAAGGGTGGTAAAAGAGTAACCGATAGTTTGGGTGCTACTGGATTCATCATTAGCTCACAGACCAAATATGCTGATCAGGCTTTCAAGGTATTCGAATGGTACATGGCCGGCGAACCTGGAAAAGAACGAGCTGAGACCGGTTGGGGAATTCCTCCTCTGAAATCACTACAGTCCTTACTTCCCTATGATAATGACTTCAACAAAGTACGAAAAGATATAGCTTTGGAAGAAGTTAAATATATGATGCCACCACAAACTTCATGGTATGCACGAAACAGTGTGTATCAAAGTAACTGGAAAGATGCAGAGAATGCTTATCTTAACGATGAAGTAACTGAAGATGGTGCTATTGATATGTTCTTTGAGCTGATGAACGAAGCGTTTACTTACGGTAAAGAAGAGGTCGGAGAGTAGTCTTAGATCACAGAAAATACAACAGGATTACTCTTCTAAGGGGTAATCCTGTTTGCTAATCAGCGACTATTCCTGAATGAACAAAAACTTGCAACGGAATTGTATATTTACGATTCGATGATACAATCACAACATAATAATCAAACTTCTTGGAGGATCAGTAATGGAAAAGGTAAAGCATCAAAATAATCAGATGGAGAAGGAAAAAAGAAAATCCTTTTACTGGTTCATGGCTTTATGGATTCTTGGCTTTGCTGTCTTCCAATTGATCCCGATCCTATGGGGTTTCAAAGTGAGTTTGACGAATCAAATGGCTTTTTCAGTGAAGACCAAATTCGTTGGTTTTGATAATTATGTTAAAGTCTTTCAGGATGCTTCAGTCTTCGCCTCTATTGCGAACACACTCATGTTCGCCTTGCTCACGACTTTGCTTCAGGTATTTATCGGATTTATACTTGCCCTGTTAGTTGAGAAGCATTTTTTCATGCAAGGATTCTTTCGAGTGATGTTCTATCTTCCCTATGTCATCCCCATTGTTGCAACAGGTTGGATCTTCAGAGTCTTCCTCGATAAGAATGTTGGAACATTAAATGTATTCCTCACTCAGATACATCTGATCTCGGAAAATATCAGCTGGTTGGGAGCACATGCGTTATTGGCGATACTTATGGCTAACTTTTGGAGAGTTGGTTGGAGTATGCTCATCTTCATTGGTGGGTTAGCTACGATCCCTAAGGATCTGTATGATGCTGCTTCTGTTGATGGTGCCGGATATCTGACCAAGCTAAGGATCATTACGGTACCGTTCGTAAGTCCCTTCATTGCCTTCCAGATGGTTGTCAGTTTTATCTATGGTATGCAAGTATTCATCCTACCCTATATCCTCAATCCTGCGGCAATACGAGGTGCTCAAGTAACTGCAGAGTCCCCACCAAAGGGAACCTTCTTCGTACTTGCGAAAGGGTATGACCTTATCTTCAACAAGGGACGATTAGCTTATGGCTTTGCCGTATTATGGGTGACCTTTGTGATAGTTCTCATATTCAGTCTAATTTATGCACGTATGGTCAAGAAGATGACCTACTCGGAAGTGGAGTAATATCATGAAAAATAACACACAAGATAGATTGCTCATGACTGCAAAATATGTGATCTTAAGTATCCTTCTACTCCTGTTCTTTCTCCCTCTGATCAGTATGGTAAGTGTCTCTCTGAAAGCAGAGAGTGAGATCTTCTTGAAGACCGGGAGATTGTTTCCCGAAAAACTCTATTTTCAAAATTATATCAATGCTGCAACAAGGATCGATTATTTGCATTATGTCTATAACTCACTTGTGGTTGCCTTGATGTACACCGTCACTTGTACCCTGTCTAGTGCTATGGCAGGTTATGCCTTAGCTCGTTTTCAGATACGAGAGACAGAGATCTTCTTTACCGTCGTACTCTCCTCGATCATGATCCCATATGTGATAACACTTATCCCCTTCTATCTGCTCGTCAAGAATATGGGGCTGACTGATAAACATGTGTTATGGCTTATCTACGGGATGGGAGGAGCCCCTTTTATGATCTACCTCTATAAACAGTTCTTCTCGACGATCCCTATGTCCTTTGAAGAATCTGCTCGAATAGATGGAGCTAACCGTTTTCAGGTGTTCTTCAAGATCATGATGCCTTTAGTTAAGTCAGGTACGATAATCACTTCTATCTTTGCTTTCCAATTCACCTGGCAGAACTATATCATGCCAGCATTATTCCTCAGTTCATTGAAGACTACACTAGCGGTGAAGATCAATGGTGCCTATGTGGATGTCCAGCAAAATATCCTCTTAGGTGAGCTCATGGCTGGTGTTATCTATTATATTGGGATACCCGTCATCTTGTTCTTCATATTCCAGAAATATATCATGAGAGGGATGCTTGAAGGTGGAGTGAAAGGGTAGCCATAACGATATTATGAATAGTCATATTTCTAGGAGACTCTTTTACGATGAAAGAAACACAAGCAGTAATAGATCTGTATGTAAAAAGAAAAGAAGAACGTTCAGATAGGATAAAAAGATTCTATACCACCGATGACTCAACTCAATTCCTTGTTATCCCTTCTGTAGTGAATGAGCTGTTTAGTGATTGTAGCACTCTAGAGATCATCTATGAGAAGAATATGGAATATCTTGAGAAGCAGTTGTCCCTAGACTATTGCGATGATCTCCCCTTTTTGGAGCCTTGGATAGGTGTTGGGGTCTATGCCTCAGCGTTTGGGTCCCAGTACTTATGGAATGAGAAAGCTGCTCCTGATACCCTACATAGGTACAACCTCATCGATGAGATCAAAGGTTTGGCATATCCTGACTGGAGAACATCTCAGGTCATGCAGATGGTCATTGATTCGATAGACCTTCTGAAAGAACGGACCAAAGGAATGATCCCCATAGCATTGACGGATACGCAATCTCCTCAAGACAGTGCGACACTCATTCTTGATACGATGGAGTTCATTACCAGTATGTTTACTGAACCTGAAGCAGTTCATTCTCTATTAGAGCTGGTAACTCAGTTGATCATTGAGTTCTCTCATGTTCAGATCGATCATATTGGAGAAGACCTCCTCGCATCGCCAGGTCATGGGTTCGTCGGGTTTCCTTATCTCGAGGGTATCGGTGTCTCTGATGATAATATGGTGATATCATCACCTGATTTCAACGAACGATTCTCTTTTCCCTATTTGAACAGACTATCGCGTGAATTCAATGGATTGACCCTTCATTCCTGCGGGAATTGGGTGAAATCGATGCCGAAGCTCACAGCTCTGGAAAACCTGAAGATGATCGATTTTGCCATTGCCGGTAATGATACTGATCCTAATCCTGTACCTGCAGCTGAGGCTGTCGAGGCTCTTCAGGATTATAAGGGGATCATTAAAGTCAGACCAGGGGCAGATATGAGAGTAGCACTTGATGAGTTGAAGATCCTTAGTACGTTAGGCAATAAGATGATTGTGAGCTTCCCTTATCAAGAGAAGAGCTACCAAAGATACTATCATGAGGTAGGTGATCTTCTGGGAACACAGCTTGGGTAATACCGTTGTGGAGTTGACGTTTCTAGGAATCAATGGGTTCAGATTTTCGCATATGGGATATAATCTCCTCATCGATCCCTTCAGCAGCAGGACCTCTGCATCAGAACCTGTCTCGAACCCAAAAAAGGTACATAAGTATAGTAATAAGGCCAATACGATATTCTTGACCCATAGTCATTGGGATCATTCAGCAGATATTCCTGAGATCGCAGCGATCACTGGTGCTGCTATCTACGGGTCCCAGACGACGTGTAATATCTTGAAATACTTCGAAGTGGAGGAGTCACTCCTACATGAGTTCTCCTCTCATACCACCTACACTTGTGGGCCCTTCAATATCAGACCCATTCCCTCTCTTCATAAGAGTCCCTGTCTATATCCAGGTGTCTATTCTGAGATACCAGAGAGGGTCTCCCTACGCTCGGATTACCTAGAAGGTGGAACATGGGCTTTTAAGATAACCTGTAACACCACGACATTTTTGATCCTCGGTAGCGCCAACTATATTCCCTCTGAGATGAAAGGGGAGGACTGTGATTACCTGCTTGTCTCGATAGCTGGAAGGGAACCGCATTTCATGAGCTCACTTCTTGGGGATATAACTACAAAGAACTGTATACCAACACATTTTGATTATTTTGATACACCGATGGAACATCCCGGCATGAGAGTATCGGTTGATGAGTTCAGGAAAGAGGTCGCCTCGATTGATCCGAATTTGGTTGTACATCAACCGGTACATCTACGAACCATGAAGATCAGATGAAGAAATAGAGGATCAATGAGAGTGGTAGTATTGAGATAAACGTACTGAGCAACACCACTTTACTAGCTAGTTGGGGGTCTCCATCCATCTCTCTTGCATACACATAGGTCGCTGATGCTGTTGGTCCCGACAGGAGTATCAGTGCTATGAGTAGCTCGTTATTGGTGAGGGAGAAGGCTTTTCCGATGAGAAAACCCAATGTAGGTAATACCATTGAATTTAGCACAGCTGCAAAGATCGCTATTTTTAGATTACTGTGAATATTCTTGAATTCAAGACGTGCACCAACTCCCAGAAGAGCCAGAGGTAGGGACATATTTCCTAGTGACTGAAGTATCCGGTTCACTGCATAGGGTATAGGTATCTGTCCGATCGAGAGAAGAAAGCCAAAGATACAGGCAAGTATTACTGGACTCAGGATAACCCTTTTTACAATTAGAAGACTTCCTTTGACCGTGATCTTGGAACTATTACTGCTCATGATGAACATGGTGACAGTATTATTGAAGAGAATCATTACTCCCGCTGCCATACTCGCGATCTCTGTCAGGGCATTGCCTCCCGCTTGAGGAGTTAATGCAAAGAAGATAATAGGGAGACCTATGTAGGAGATATTGCAGTGAAAACTAGCATGGAGGAAGGTTCTTCCCTTCTGACTTCCTAGCTGCATGAACTTCAATGAGATATAACTGATCAAGATGATGAGTATTGCTGAGATGAAAAGGACGGCTATGATCTTTTCGACCATAGCAAAGTCAAACTGGGCATTTCCTATCTTATAGATCAAGAGCGCAGGAAGACCAATCCAGAAAACTAGTTTGGTACAGCCACTAAAGAAATCCGAATCTAGGAAATGGGAATCATGTAAGATCTTTCCTAAGCTTACAATCACAAGAATAGGAGCTAAGATGCTTATGACATACATGAGTGATCTCCCAATTTCCCAGACTACTATTCCAAATCAAGTAGTTGTGCTGCATTACGATAGAATATATTATCGATATCTTCTTTCGAAGCACCGAACCGTTCTACTGCACGTTTGCATGCGAGAATCTCTTCATACATGAAGAATGTTAGTTTATCAGATTCAGGAGCTTTTACCTCTCTCATATGGGGGTCGTTTGATACATCACCATACATCCCCTTTGGTATGATATTCACATAGTTACCATCCTCACAGACCCTGCGCATACGCATTCTGAGGATCGGCATGTCTGATCCGAACATG
>CAZLZY010000153.1:0-5941 GCA_964564075.1 uncultured Spirochaetales bacterium | reverse complement strand
CAACCTCATGCTTGGGGAGCTCATCAGCACAGTCCAAGATAAGATCCATCTTTGTTCGATCTGTGGAAGCTTTACCGAACAGGATATCTGTGAGATTTGTGATGATCAGAGTAGGGATAGATCCTTACTGTGTATCGTAGAACAACCGCAGGATGTCTTCACGATCGAAGTATCAGGAGTCTATAACGGTTTGTATCATGTACTCCATGGAGCTATCTCTCCCCTAGATGGAGTCGGACCTGAACAACTCTCTTTTGGCGAGATGCTTAATCGGGTAAACTCTCAAGATTTCTATGAGATCATCTTGGCTACCAACCCTACAGAAGAGGGAGATACTACTGCGCTCTACGTGATGCATGTATTGAAGCAGAACGACCTCAAGGTAACCCGTCTGGCTTCTGGGTTACCTGTTGGTGGAGACCTTGAATATACTGATAAAGTGACGTTAGCTAGATCATTACGGGGTCGAATCCCGATGAACTCTTAGAACTTAGAGTCCTCTACTAGTCTTGATCTCATCATAGGCAGCTTGAATCTCACGAAATTTCTCACTAGCGAATTTCGTGAACTCTTCAGGAAGTCCCTTTGATGAGATCTTATCAGGATGGTATTCATTAGCCATCTTTCGATAAGCCTTCTTAACTTCATCATCACTTGCAGAGGCTTCTAATCCTAGCACAGAATATGATCTGGAAGAGCTCTTCTTTGCTCCATATCGTACTCTGATCGAATCCATGACTGATCTCTGGAAATGAAAGATCGATCCAGCTCTGTCAATAAGAGCCTCTTCAGCTGCTATCATCGAACCATCAGCATAGGATACTCGATACATGATATCTATCATGACTGTGAGCATCTGTCTATTGGCTTTGAACACATCATAGAATTGATGTGCGAACTGATCGAAGGTCCCTTCTGACTGCCCTGCAGTCTCAAAGATCCTTACTGCCGCATCTTTAGACTGACCCTGAAGTCTTAGATCATTCATGATGAACTCATCGACCTTTCGACGTTCAGCCTGAGAGATGGTACCATCAGCAGATGCGATCTTTGCGAGCATTGAGAATGCGCCGACAAAGAAGACCATCTGTGACTGTTCCTGAGAATTGATACGCCCTTGGGAACCTGCAGCTCCTGGATTCCAGAAAGTCTGCTGCTCATTCGCCTTGGCTGTGTTGCCAGAGGAATCGAACATATGGCCGAAAGTCGCACCAGCTACGAGGCCTAGAGGCCCCCCGAACATGAACCCGAAGGTTCCCCCAATTACTTTTCCTAACCAGCCCATAAGAACTCCTGCACGCTATAGTTTATCAATCAGCATGGAGCACTTACCAGATGGGATAGGCAAGGTCTTCTTCTTCTGCTCATCGAGAATGTCTATGGTGAAATAATAGAGCTTCTCAGATTCAAGTCGAATCTCCCAACCCCTATTATTCTTGTTACTCAATATGGTGATAAGGTTCCTTTTAAGAGAAAGGTCCTCGATCCCCATCGCTTCTAATGTCGGCATGATCCAGTTTACAGTCTTTCTAGGAAGACTGATAGATAAACCTACGACGTTCTCGATCATCAATGCGATAGTGATAAGTCCGACCATAGGAAGGAACTTCTTCCTTGGGAACTCTGGATCATTCGGGTCCTTTGCAGGTCCCTCTCGCATAGGAAGATAAGCTTCATAGACATCACCATTCTCAGTCCCGTCGGGATGAAGTGTATCAAGCATGAAATAGAGATGTCGTATTGCACACTCTCTAGCGAACTCATACTCTTTATAGCACTCCAAGCCTTTGATGACCATGAAGGTATACAATGGGACGACAGAGCCGCAATAACCATTACCATCTTCAGAGTAGGACGGTTCATTAGCTGCTATGGTCGGGAACGGGTTCTCCGTACCGAACGCTTTCGGATCTTTCAACAGATCAATGAGTTTATATGCTCGTTCTTCATTGGGTATCTCTGCAAGCAGAGTCCAATATGATCCGAGGGTCTTCACCATCACCCGTTTCTCTTCTTTATCAAGATCGTAATAGAATCCAGATTCTGGATCCCACATGAGTGTATTGATTCGAGTCTTGAAGGAGAAATAGAGTCTCTTATACTTGAAGCTTAACTCTTTATCGTTGAGTACATCACCAATCGCTGACATATAGAGGGAATTGACTGCCATCATCGAATTAAAATCGACAGGATAAAAGACATCTTCCCTTGGCTTGTTCTCCATCATCGTAGCAGAGAGAGGTACTGAATACAGACCATTCTCCTGCTTGCAGGTCTTCTCAAGCCACTCCATATAGAGTTCGATGACCGGAACGACCTCTTTTAGTCGTTTCTTATTACCGATCTTATGATAGAGGTTGAACTCTACATAGGCGAACATTGGAGGGTGAACCCCTTCAGGGTTATCTTCTGTGAATACAGGAGATCCATCTTCTATTGAATATTCTCCTCTTATAGCTCCAGAGACTTCCTGCTTTCCATAGAAATAATCCAACATGGGAAAGGGTGAGAAAGTTTGATTACTATATACAAGAAAGAATGAATCAAGACATGAATAATACTGGTGATACGTCTTTTGATTGTCATAGGTGAGAAAATGTGCCGGAGCTTCACTTTCTTTTGAAGCTGTTTCCCACCGATCATGAATCCATAGCCAAGATCTGTCATACAGGTCAACAAAGTCCTGATCATAAAAATGCACTGAGGGTACGTTGTCTTTAACCAACTAAATCTCCTTAAGCGGATAAAATATTGCCGAGAACATAGAAGATACAAAAAATCTATATGGCAAGTCAAATAGTACAAATTAGCTGAATCGCGCCTGATTTTATCTCTACTTTCAAAGAATCACATCCTTTTGAGATGGTCTCTCCATCCGCATGACAAATGAGTTTATCTGAGAAGGCAGAGACTTCTAAAGATTCAGCCAATCCAGACTGAACGTATGGATGACTCTTCTGAGATCCTTTCAAGAACTTCAAGACTAATCTTAAGATCATTCCTACACTTAACGGTCTATCGATAAAAAGATAATCAAGAAGTCCATCGTAAGGAATAGCATCGGGTCCCATAAGGAACGCTCCACCCATCCTTCGCCCATTACAGATAGATATCTGCTGGGTAGAAATCTCTTTGATCTCACCATCGATGTCTATTCGTGTCGGGACTGCTGCAGGATAGTGAGCTACGACGCTCAACAGAGCTACGATATAACTTGGTATACCGCTTATCTTTTTATACTCACTAGCCTTCATCGTGACCATGGGTTCAAACCCCACACCGACACCATTTAGAAAAAACCGTCCTTCAGGATATAATCCTCCGAACACTTTACCAACATCTATATTTCGGCTTTTGCCTTGTATGAGTAGATCACAGAACGCTTCTACACGTTTCGGGATCTCACATACATAAGCAAAATCATTACCTCGTCCAATGGGGAATATTGCCAGTTTCGGTCTCTTCTCGACCGGTAGATCAGCAGCCATGATTCCATTAGCTACCTCATTACAGGTCCCGTCACCACCGGCAGCAACTATAACATCAACACCCTCTTCAGCAGCCTGCTTCGCAAGCTGAACAGCATGCCAAACCCTTTGAGTCTCTACAAACTCTGCTGAGATCCCATGTTGTGTGAGATACTGATCAATGACCCCTTTCAAACTAGCAGCTTTCCCCTTCGCTGCAGCTGGGTTCAATATGATTCTTATTCGTTGCTCTTTCTTATCCATATTCTTTATCACACTACCTATTTCTTATCAGACATACCTATGACATAACAGTTATAATAATATAGTGTTTTTATCTTTTATAGGATTTATGATGAAGAAACATATCATTTTTATTGAATACTTATTATACACCATTTCTTTGACTATTCACAGACTTAAATATATTAAATATGATAGAAACTAATGAATATGAATAAAAGATTTCTACCTACGACAAAAAAAGATTTACAGGATCGCAAATGGGCTGCCTGTGACATCATCATAATTAGCGGGGATGCCTATGTTGATCACCCCACATTCGGTACGGCCCTTATTGGACGAGTCCTCGAATCCAAGGGATTCAGAGTCGGAGTCATTGCTCAACCTAGATGGGACAGAACTGATGACTTTCTAAAACTCGGCATCCCTACTACTGCCTGTATGATCACAGCAGGAAATCTAGATTCTATGGTTGCCCATTATACAGCAGGGAATAAGCCAAGAAGGACCGATAGTTATAGTCCTGGCGGAAAGATGGGGCTACGCCCAGACAGAGCGGTCCTGACCTATGCAGCAAAGGCAAAACAGGTTTTCAAAGGTATTCCACTTATCCTAGGAGGCTTAGAGGCATCTCTTCGAAGATTAGCCCATTATGATTACTGGTCAGATAAGATCCGACGCTCTATCCTCCTTGATGCAAAAGCAGATCTGTTGATCTTCGGTATGGCAGAGAATACCGTCACGACTATATGTGAACGTCTCAGAAGCGGCGAACCGATATCATCGATTCAAGATGTTCCTGGAACACTCTTTGCAAAGACATTGAAAGAGGCAAAGGATAGAGAGAAGATCGACTCATACCCTGAGATCATACTTCCTGATTTTGAAGCTATTTCAGAGCGTGATAGCTTATCGAATACGGGGACACCTGAAGGTAAGCGTGCCTATGCATCATCGATACAGAAGCGGATCATGCATGAGAACCCGATGAGACCCGAAAGGCTCATCGAACACTACCCCACCCATGTGGTCATCCAGAACCCACCGGTGAGACCTCTCACTACTAAAGAGCTTGATAGCGTATATGAATTACCTTTTACCAGAAATTGGCATCCTGATTATGATATAGCTGGCGGAGTCCCAGGACTTGAAGAGGTAAAATTCAGCCTTGCCAGTACTCGAGGGTGTTTTGGTGCCTGCACATTCTGTGCTCTTACCTACCATCAGGGACGAGTGATCCAAGCAAGAAGTCATGAATCATTAGTGAAAGAGGCAAAACTCCTTACTGAGGACCCATCCTTCAAGGGATATATCCATGATGTCGGTGGACCTACTGCGAACTTCAGGGCTCCTGCCTGTAAAAAACAGGCTACGTCAGGGCCCTGTTCCGACAGACAATGTCTCTTCCCTGAACCATGCCCTGCACTACAGGACTCACACGATTCCTACCTCACTCTCCTAAAACAGATTCGAGAGATCAAAGGGATAAAGAAGGTCTTCATCAGATCTGGGATCAGATATGATTATCTGCTTTCTGTTCCATCGAAGGGAGTCCGAGACCGATTCATAAAAGAGCTCGCAGAACATCACACGAGCGGACAGTTGAAGGTCGCTCCTGAACATGTCGTCCCAGGAGTTCTCGATGCTATGGGAAAACCGAAGATCGAACTATTCGAGGAATTCTCATCCCAGTTCATGAAAGCAAATAAAGAGGCTGATAAGAAGCAGTATATCATTCCCTATTTCATCTCAAGTCATCCGGGATCTACCATCCAAGATGCTGTTCAGCTAGCACTATATCTGAAGAGAAACCACTTCATCCCGGACCAGATACAGGATTTTTATCCTACTCCGGGAACGGTAGCGACCTGCATGTACTATACGGGATTCGATCCAAGACCTGATAGAGATTTTGCTAAGGTCTATATCCCCAAAGGACGTGAGAAGAACCTACAGAGAGCTCTCCTGCATTTCCATAAGGCCGAGAATCATAACCTAGTAGCTGAAGCTCTGAAGTTGGCAGGAAGAGAGGATCTCATAGGGAATGGACCCGATTGTCTCATACGAAAAAAACATACTTCTTCGCAAAATAAACCGAGAAAAAGACGATAGATAATTCATCTATTGACTTGTTTAAAGCAAAGGAGTATTAAAGTCTCATGATTACAACGGAACTAAAATCCCACACAATAAAGATAGGTCCCGGCTTCTATGCAAAACTCCTGATGATC